>NZ_JBDJLM010000020.1:0-71563 GCF_039673365.1 Pseudomonas sp. TWI923
GCCGTTGTGGCTGTGCTCGTAGTGCAGCATCGCGCCGACGCCGTTGCGCATGACGATATGCACCAGGTGGAAGCGCTCGCCGACGCGCTCGTAGGTCTCGTGGCGCTCCTGCCCGCGCGACAAGATGAGCTGGGTGTCGGTGGTGCGGGTCAGGCCACGGTACTCGACTGCGTCGTAATGGGTTTTGCCGACCTTGGGCAGCGGGTAGGCGTGGCTGCGGCCGTCGATATCGTGCAGCAGCAGCCCGTCGTCCTGCACATCGATGCAGGTGGTGAAGGCGGTGATCCAGCGGGCGCCGAGGCTGGCGCTGTCGAGGGCGGCCAGGCGCGAGTGGTAGGTGCGGGTCCAGGTGATCGGGAACGGTCCGGGCAGGCTGAAGTCGGTGTGCTGCAGGGTCTCGCTGCCCAGGGCGAAGTTGATGCTGTTGCAGGTGTTGGCCGGGGCGCCGTTCTTGCACTGGTTGGGGGCCTGGGAGGCAGGCATCTGCTCCTTTTGGGTCTCAACTTTGCCTTCGGCCAGCTGGTGGCGGGCCTTGCTGGTGCCGCCCGCCTTGACGTTGGCCACCACCTGTTGCGGGTTGCGCTGGCGCCACTGCTTGACGCTGCTGGCCAGGGTCAGGCGCAGGGCCTCGATGGAGCCGGGGCTGCCGGCATCGCCCAGCTTGAGGATCATGCCGCGCACCAGAGGCGCCAGGGTGCGCAGGTGCGCGCTGTGGGCCAGCAGCTCGGTCTTGCCGGCGGCGCTGAGCGCGGGGCTGACGTCGGCGCTGGTCATGCCCTTACCGGCGCTCTTGTAGGCGTTGAAGGCACCGGCCAGATAGTTGCCGATGCTGGCTTGCGGGTCATGCAGCAGCAGGCTGCCCCCGCCACCGGCCGCCACGCTGGCGGGGGCTGTGCCTGCGGCCAGGGTGGCCAGGCCGCCGGCGATGTCGAGGATCAGCTGCTCGCCGAGGGTGGCAGCGTCGGCCAGTGCGGCCTTGAGATTGCCTGCGGCCTGGCCGACGAAGTCGTCGATGCTGCCGACGATATCGGCGTTGAGGTGGCCGACCATCAGCTCGATCAGCGCATCGCCCAGCACCTGCTTGCCCTCCTGGCGCACGATGAACAGCATCGGGCGCAGGGCCATGCGGGCCGCCGCCGCGCTGGCGGGCGAGGTGACCAGGCCGATCAGGTTGATGCCGTAGGTGGCGCAGTCGATCGGGTCGGGCACCTTGTTGCGGCTGAGGATGGCGATATCGCCCAAGGCATCCACCAGGGCGATGATGTTGCCCGCCACGGCCACGTTGCCGGCCACGCCCTTGAGGCGTTCGAGGGTGACGAAGCTGGCGCTGGTGTTACGCAGCCAGGTATCGAACACCACTGCGCCACGGCCAACGTCCTCGATCTGCACCTCGGCCAGTGGGGTGATCGCGACCTGAGGGGCACGGGCGTTTTCGTTTGTTGCGGCATTCTGTGCAGTCATGAGATCAGCTCGCCTGGCATCAGGTCAGTCAGGGTATTCAGGCTCGGCGCCTTGAAGTCGGGAAGTTTGGGCAGGGTCGGCAACTTGGGCAGGCTGGCCATGGCGCCCTGGACGGCGGCACCGGCCTTGCCGGCGGCGCCCAGTGCGCTGGAAGCGGCCGGCAGCGCCGAGCTGGCGGCAGAGGCCAGTTGCGGCAAGCCAGCCACGCCGCCCTTGAGCGCGGCTTGCACCTGCTGCGCGCTTTGCAGGGTGTTCTGCCCGGTCTTGAGCAGGCCCATGCCGGTCTTCGCCGCACTCATGCCACTGCTGGCCAGTTGCTTGGCCTTGTCCAGCATGCCGCCGCTGCCGTCTGGGGCGAGCTTGGCGTACATCGATTCGAGCAGCGACGGCGTGCCCTCTTCGGCCACGGGCAGCTTCGGCCAGGGCAGGCCCTTGGCGAAGCTGCCGATGCTCCAGGTATCGGCCGTGTCGAGGCCGAACTTGGCCATGGCCGGCCCCGGCGCCGCACCGGAGACAGTATTGAACCCCTGGCCGTCCAGCGCGCCCTTGAGCACTGTGCCCAGGGCATCGGTGACTTCGTAGTCGCCGGCCTTGATGCCTTTGGTGTTGGCATACAGGTTGAACAGCTCCAGCGCGCCCTTGCCCGGCTTGGGCGGTTCGGGGAAGGTGCCGGCCATGCTCGCCCCGCCGATATGGGCGAACTGCGCGGCGTGGGCGGTGTAGTTGGCGCTGGTGACATGGGTGATGCCGCCGGCGTTGTAGGTCGTGCCGCTGCCGCCGCCTTGTACCACCAGCTCGGTCTTGGCCTTGAGGGTGATGCGGTCGGCGTTGGCGGTGATGTCGAGCTTGGCCAACAGGTTGATGTTGTCCTTCAACGCGCGGAAATCGATATCGCCGGAGGCTGCCACCAGGCGCAGGCCGAGGCTCTGCACGAACAGGCGCATGCCTTGGCTGGCGCTGGCCAGCAGGCGCTTGCCGATGGCCAGGCTGGTGTGGCCGGTGCTGCTCAGGGCCAGGTGGCTGCCGCTGGTGAGGTGGTTGGGGCCAGGGGTGGTCAGGGCGATGCCGGCGGGGCTCGACACCACCAGGTGCGGTTGGGTGAATTCGGCGAACTCGTTTTTGCTCAGGTCGCCCGGGCCGCTGCCGAGGATGCCTTGGTGCTGCTTGTGCAGGTCCTTGGCCACGGTGTCCTGGTCGCCCGGCTCCTGGGCCTGCATCTGCTTGGCCAGTTCCGCCAGGCTGTCCTGCTGGTCGCTGGCGGTGGCCAGGCGTTCGGCGGTTTCGGGCAGGTCCTTGTGGTGCTTGGCTTCGTTGGCGCGGGGTTCGGTGGTGAGCAACAAACCGCCAGCAGCGCGGATGGCGCCGTGGCGGTCGGTGCGCAGTTCGAAACCTTCACCACGCGGAGCGCCGCCGGAGGGGCGCGGGTGGGTGAGGTAACCGAGGTTCAGCGCACTGGCGCCGTGGTCGCTGCGCAGGGCTATGCTGATTTCGCTGGTGGTGTCGTCGATGCGCAGTTCGTTGCCGCGGCTACCCTTGTATTCCTTGCTCTTGATGGTGGCCAGAGTCTTGAGGTCGGGCAGCTTGTAGTGCGGCATGTTCACGCCGTGGTACAGGCAGCCGGTCACCAAGGGCTGGTCGGGGTCACCTTCAAGGAAGCTGACCAATACCTCCATGCCCACGCGCGGCAGTTGCAGCCCGGCGATGCCCTGCCCGGCCCAGCTCGACGCCACGCGCATCCACACGCTGGACTTGTCGTCGGCCTGGCCTTCGCGGTCCCAGAAGAACTGCACCTTGATGCGGCCGAACTCGTCGCAGTAGATCTCTTCACCAGCCGGCCCGCTGACCACGGCGCGCTGATCACCCAGCACCTTGGGTTTCGGGTGTTTCAGCGGCGGACGGTACGGCTGCTGCCACGGGGTAACCACGAAGAAGTTGCGGTAGCCCTGCTGGAAGCCATCGTACTTGGCGTCGACATCGCTGGTGATGGCCTCCTCCAGTACCTGCGGCTGACGCCCCTGGTGGTGCACGTCAGTGAGCAGCCACAGGTCGTTCCACTGGGCGTTGGGGTGGCTGCCCAGGGTGAGGAAGTGCCCGCTGGCGAGCAGCGGCTGGTCGCTGTCGCCGCTGGCCTGCTGGTAGTCGCTGCGGTGGCGTTCCAGGGCGCGGGTGGCCAGGTGCTTGCCGCGTGGTCGGTCGAGGAAGCGACCGGGGTAGTCGTAGTCTTCCAGGGCCGGTTCGTCGAGGCTGTCGGCGGCGCCTTCGAGCTGGATCAGCGGTTTCTTGAAGTCGTAGTCGCGGCGGGTGACGCTGCTGGTGCGGGTCTCCAGGCGCAGGGCGAAGCGCTTGATCATCGGCGTATCGGCGACCAGGCCGGAGTCGTGCTGGAACTGCACCGGCGCCAGCTTGGGGAACACCGTCTGGTCGTCGCCGAACACCAGTTGGTGGCCGTCGGCGCTGTGGCGGAAGTGGTAGTGGATCCCCTCCTCTTCGCACAGGCGCTGGATGAACTGCAGGTTGGACTCGTCGTACTGCACGCAGTACTCACGGTCCGGATACACGGCACCGAGCTGGAACTGATAGGCGTTGGCGAGAATGCCGTGCTCTTCCAGCACCTGGGCAATGATCTTCGGCACGGTCATGTGCTGGAACATGCGCTGGTTGATGCGGTGGGCCAGGTACGCCAGCTGCGGGCGCAGGGTCACCTGGTAGCGGGTCAGGCGCTTGCCCGCCTCGCCTTGCGCGGCGCGGTAGATCAGGCCGTGCAGGCCACGGCCGTCGTCGCCGAGCTGAAGGAACGCGGGCTTGTGCAGCAGGTTTTCCAGGTCCAGCGAAGGGCGCTCGCTGACCAGCTCCAGGTCGATGGCGTAGGGCTGGCTGATGGCTTCGTTGCCATCGAAGGCAAGCACTTGGAAGTCATGCTCCAACCCGTCGATGTGCAGGCTGAAATGGGTCTGGTTCGCGGCGGCAAACATCCTTGTCCCTCTATGTGCGTGAATTCGTGTTAATGCGTCCGTGGCCTGGCGTCATCGCCGGAGCCTGGCCCAGAAGCCTTGCGCGGCGAAGGCGTCGCGCAGTTGCCCGGCATCGACGCGGCGCTGCTCGGGGTCGAAGGCCAGGGCCCGGCGCAGTGCGGCCCAGGCCTTGCCTGGCATGCCGGGCGGGGCCTTGGCCGCCAGTTGCATGCCCTGGTCACGGGCCTTGAGCGACGGCACGCGCTCGAAGGGGTGGCGGCCGGTAATCAGCTCGTACAGCACGCACGCCACCGCATACAGGTCGCTGGCAGTACTCGGCGTGCCGCCTTCGAACAGTTCGGGGGCGGCGTAGGCCGGGGTCCAGGCTTCGAAGCGGCCATGGCTCAGGTGCGGCAGGCCGGCCAGCGGGCCGTCCAGGGCCAGGCCCAGGCCGAAGTCGAACAGGCGCAGGCCGTCGTCGCCGAGCATCACGTTGCTGGGTTTGAGGTCGCCGTGCACCACGCCCTGGGCATGCACGCAGGCCAGGGCGTCGAGCAGCGGCACGGCGATCTCGCGCACTTGCGCCCAGGCCAGGCCCAGCGGCTGGTCACAGAGCAGGCGGTCCAGCGAGGTGCCGCGCATCAGCTCCATGGTGATGAAGCCGCGTTCGCTCTGCGGGTCAATGGCGAAGCCTTGCAGGCGCACCAGGTTGGGGTGGCGCAGGCGGCTGGTGAGGGCGAACTCGTTGAACAGCAGGGCGTTGGCGTCGGGCGCCGTGGCCAGCTGGTCGCTCATCAGCTTCACCGCCAGCAACGGTTGTGGGTCACCGAAGCCCTCCTGCAACAGGTCGCGGGCGCGATACACCAGGCCCATGCCGCCGGCGCCGAGCAGGCGTTCCAGGCGGTAGCGCCCGGCGAGCACGTCGGGGATCGGCGCCAGCGCCCGCACGGCCGGGGCCGGCGCGGGTTGCGCGCGGCCCTTGCCGCGCCGTTTGCGCCGTGCCTTGCCGGTGCGGGCGGGCTCGGGCTCGCTGGCCTGGGTGAATGCAAAGTAAGTCGACTCGCTGCCCTGCTCAAGGGCGTCGAGCACGTCGAGCGCGTCGCCGCTGCCAAGATTCATCGGTGGATCACCACTGCGGTCAGGTTGTCTTTCGCCGCGCCGCCCAAGGCGGTGTCGAACAGGCGTTGCAGGGCCTCGCCGGGCGAGGCCAGGTCCAGGGCGTGGCCCAGGCCGCCGCTCTCCAGGCCGTCGTAGAGGCCGTCGCTGCACAGCAGGAACACGTCGCCCGGCTGCGCCTCGAACTCCAGCACTTCCAGGGTGAGGCTGGCGCTGGCGCCGACGGCGCGGGTCAGGGCCCGGGCCGAGGGGTGCTCGCGGGCCTGCTCGGCGCTCATGCTTTGCTGGTCCATCAGCTGCTGTTGCAGCGAGTGGTCGCGGGTCAGCTGGTACAGGCGCTGGCCGCGCCACAGGTAGCAGCGGCTGTCGCCGGCCCACACGCAGGCGCCGCGGCGGCCGTCGAGCAGCAGGGTCACCACGGTGCTGCCGATCACCCGCGCCTGGCCGGCGACGCTCACCGTCAGCTCCTGGCCCAGGCGCCGGTTGATCCAGTGCAGGCACTGGCGCACGGCGAGCACGCGCTCGTCGAAACTGCTGGCGGCCGGCAGATCGGCCAGGCTCTCGACGATCATCTGGCTGGCGATATCACCGGCCTCATGGCCGCCCATGCCGTCGGCGACCGCCCACAGCCCGTGCTGCGGGCAGTCGAGAAAGGCGTCCTCGTTGCGCGCACGGACCTTGCCGGGGTCGGTGCGCGCCGCGCTGCGCCAGGGGCTGGCTGCGCGCATCACAGCTCCCCTGGCAGGCGGAAGCCGCGCAGCACGCTCAGGTCGAACGGGTTCGGCGCGCGCTGGCTGGTCAGCAGGTAGTTGGCGCGCATGCCGCCGACATTGGCCTTGAGCACCATGGTGTCGCGGCCCTTGAGGTACTCGGTCTGCATCAGGTCGAGCAGGCGGAACAGCGACCACGGGCCACCGTTCTTCTCCAGCGCCATGGGGCGGCCGTTGAGCTGCTCCAGGGTCAGGCTGGTGTTGCCGTCCTGGGCTTCGGTCGGCCACTTCAGGCTGGTGGAGACGATCGGGCCGTGACGGTAGTCGATCACCGTGTCGCCGAAGCGGAACTCGGCGCGGCTCACCGCCGGGTCGAGGGTGTACGGCTCGAGCTTGAACTGCACCTGCGGCTCTTCGGGGTTCTGCGCGAAGAAGCTCTGGCGGATGGTCTGGGCGGCGCTCATCTGTTCGAGGTAGGCCTTGGTCATCGGCAGGCTCTGGCCGTCGAGGCTGCGCAGGCGGTAGGCGCCCGGCTCACCACTGACGAACGGGCGCATGTAGGTGTCGAAGAAGCGGTCCGCCACGCCCTGGGCCTTGAAGAAGTCGCGGAAGTCGCTGATCGCCACATCGCTGGTGCCATGGGCGTTGAACGGGTAGCGCGACTCGATGGTGCGGCCGTAGTGGCTGTACAGCTCGCTCTGATAGCGCTGGTTGAGGTAGGTGTAGGTATCGTTGAGCACCATGCGCCAGATGTCGTCGGACAACAGGTTGAACCAGCCGGCCACCGGGCGCGGCAGGCGCACGGTGCCGTTGCGCAGGCTGCTCAGGGCGTCACGCTGCCCCGACATGCGCGCCTTGGCCATCTGGTACGAGGCTTCTTCGGCCTGGTTGGAGCGAGCCAGGCCGGCCAGCTGCTGCTGCAGGTCGTTGAGCGCCTGCAGGGTCGGCGCCAGGTCGGGGCCCGGGCCGTTGTTGTCGTCGAGCAGCCGGTGCAGCGGCTCGAAGCGCCGTTGCAGGGCCATGCGCGCAGTGTCCGGCAGCGGCTTCTTGGCCAGGGCGTCGCGGGCCTTGTCGGCCACGGCACCGGCCACGGCCGCGCCACCCTTGCCGAGCTTCTTGGCCACGGCCTTGTTGGCGGCGGCTTCGGCGGCCGGGTTGCCTTCGTCGGTGGCTTCGGCCAGTACCGGGAAGCGGGTGTTCTCGCGCACCTCGGTGAGCAACAGCAGCAGCGGCGAGTTGGCGGCGGTCAGCGCCGACAGCTGATCGGCGCCTTCGCCGGCGTCGCTGAACGGGATCAGGCCGACCTGGTTGACCGCCTCGCCCCAGTAGTTGGCGTAGTCGCGGAAGTACAACTGCTCCAGCTCCACCATCAGGCGGCGCATGTCCATGTCGCTGATGCCGCTGCCCTCGCCCAGCACCCAGTTGTCGCGCAGGATGTCGTTGACCAGGTTGGCGCCCTGCACCGAGAAGTACTGCTGGTAACCCTGGGAGGTGTAGAAGCCGGGGATCGGGTAGTCGATGCCGACGAACTGCGCGGCCTGCGGCCCGAGCTGCTGGCTGAGACGGTATTCGGGCAGGCTGCGGGCCTGTTCGCGCAGCACGCGGTACACCACGCTGGCCAGCGATTCGGCGCGCAGCACCTGGCGGGCCTGGGCCACCAGGGCGTCGTTGAGCGGGTAGGCGAACGATTGCTCGAGCAGGCGCCCGAAGTGGGTGTTCAGGCTGTCCTGGGCGGCCGTGTTGCCGTTGTAGCGCTGCGACCAGCCAGCCGCCACCCAGTCCTTGAGCCAGGCCTGGTCGCGGCGCTCGGGCAGGCCGAGCATCAGGTAGGCGCGCAGGCTGTTGAGCAGGCGCTCGCGGTTCTTCAGGTTGCTGCGGATCTGCCCTTCGACCATCTGCGCCACCCGCGGCAGCAGCACGGTTTCCAGCTCGCGCTGGTAGGCCGGTTGCAGCACCTCGTTAGCCGGCACGCCCTGGTACAGGCCGCCGCGTTGCAGCAGCGAGACATCGCCGGGCACGGGGAACACGCGTGAGGCCTGCCAGGCGGTGTCCAGCGGCTTGAGCGCGGCCAGGGCGTCGTCGCGGACATCCAGGGCAAGGTGTTGGCGCTGCCATTGACGGCCCAGCTCACGCACCTGCTCCAGGCGTTCGTGGTTGCCGGAGAAACTGCCGGCCCACAGCGCGCCGAACAGCGCCAGGGCGCCCAGGGCACCGAGGTAGACGGCCCGTTGGCCCCAGTGGATGCGGCGGCGTTCGCGCTGGTCGAGGCCAGCCAGGTCGTACTCGGGGAAGATCACCCGGCTGAACAGTTGCAGGGTGAAGCGCGAGCGGCCCTGCACCGCGCCACGGCCGGGCTGGCCGGGGTGGAAGCCGTTGTCGCTGTCGACCCGCGGCGCCTGATGCGGCGCGCTGGTCAGGTAGAAGCCGCGCAACTGGCTGGCGCGCTGGTAGCGGTTGCCAGTGAAGGCGGCATCGACGAACAGGCACAGTTGGTCGCCGATGCGCCCCAGCTGGTGCGGGAAGTCGAGGATGCGCGCGCGGCGCTGGGTGTTGCGCTCGTGATGCATGCGCTGGGTGACCTGGTCGCCCAGGCGTTGCAGCAGGCCCTGGAATTCCTTGGCCAGCAGCTCGGTGTCGGCGCCGTTCTGGCCCTTGCCGAAGGTGATGCCGAACACTTGCTCGTTCTCTTCGCGCGACTGCTGGTCGAAGAAGGCGTCAAAGCCTTGCAGGCGGTCGGTCTTGCTCAGCACCAGGTACACCGGCACTTCGACGTGCAGGCGCTGGCGCAGCTCCTGCAAGCGCGAGCGGACTTTCTGCGCCAGGTCGTTGACCGCCGCCTCGCCCCCCAGCAGGGTGTCCAGCGGCACGGTGACCACCACGCCGTTGAGCGGGCGGTTGCGTCGGCGCAGACGCAGCTGGTCGAGCAGCACGCGCCAGGCGCTGCCGTCGATCTCGCTGTCGGACTGGTTGAGGAAGCGCCCGGCGGTGTCCACCAGCACGGCCTGTTCGGCGAAGTAGAAATCGCAGAAATCGCCGCTGGACGGATCACGGGCGAGCTTGCGCTCCAGCGCGTTGATCGGGAACTCCAGGCCCGAATGGTCGATCAGGCTGGTCTTGCCCGCACCCTGAGGCCCGAGCACCAGGTACCAGGGCAGGTCGCGGCGCCAGCGTTCGCTGCGCCCGCCATACAGGCTCGAATTTTTGAGGGTGGACAAGGCATGCTTGAAGCGGGCCTTGATCTCCCTGGCCTCCTCGTCCTTGCGCTCTTCGCGTTCCAGGCGCTCGCGGCCGTCCTCGCTCTCAAGCTCTTCCTGCTTGCGGTTGTTGGCGCGCCAGCTGGCGAACACCATCCACAGGCCCCACACCAGGAACAGGACGCTGATGGTCAGCAACCGCGCGGCGGCGTCTTCCCAGAACTTGTTGTCGGCCACGGCCAGCAACGGGCCGGCGAACCACACCAGCAGCGCCAGGGCCAGTACCAGCAGCAGGCTCCAGACCCAGGTCTTGGCGAGGAAGGCGCCTACTTTCTTGAAAAAATTCTTCATCACAGGTCCTTGTGTCACTGCCGCGGTTGGGCCGCTGGCTGCTCGAGCGTCTGGAAGGGTTGCAGGACGGTCGCGCGCTGTTCGCCCAGTACCCAGGCGAAACCGGAATACATCACCACCAGGCACACCAGGGTGAACAACGCCACGCTCCACCACGGCACGATGCGCACCGGGCTGTTGCGTTGCTGGTCGAGCCCTTCCCAACGCGGCGACAGCTCGCGGGGCACGTCGCCGCGCAGCTGGCGGATCTGCCGGAACAGTGCGTCACGGATGCCCTCGAGCTCGGACATGCCGCGGTCGATGACCCGGTACTTGCCCTCGAAGCCCAGCGACAGGCACAGGTACATCAGTTCGAGCATCGCCAGATGCTTGACCGGGTTCTTCGACATGCGGTCGAGCAGCGAGAAGAACTTCTCGCCGCCGAAGGTCTCGTTGTGGAAGGCGCTGAGCAGGCTCATCTGCGACCACTGGCTCTCGTTGCCCCAGGGGGTGGTGACCACCGCCTCGTCGACCACGGTGCACAGCAGGTAGCGGGCCACGGTGACCTGGCCGCTCTCCACGCCCTCGTAATGGATGCGCGCCTCGAAAGCGCGCACGCAGGCGCTCAGGCGCTCCTTGAGGTTGTTCAGGTCTTCGGCGGTGTCGCTGTGCTTGAGCCGCACCACTTCCGAGAGCAGCTCGCTGGCGGCAGCCACCAGCGGGTTGAGGCCGACGCTGAAGCTGCCGCTCGAGGGCAGGCGCGCCGAATAGACCATGCGCTGCTCCAGCGGCTCGGCCCGCGCCGAGCTGCCCAGGGCGGTCAGGGCCTGCCCTTGCGGTGCCGAGCCATCCTGGTTGAACAGGACGGTCTTGTCGTCCTGAGGGGTATCCATGTCCTTGCTCATGCTCAGTTCCTGATGGCCCAGAATTTCAGTTCGAGATCGGAGAACTCACTGGTGACGTGGAAGGCGAAGCCACCGGAACCGTCCATCTTCTTGCGATCTTCGGCGTCGAGTTCGACGATGAAATAGGTCTTGTTGGCGTGGAACGGGATCTGCCGCGGCGCCACCGGCAGCGGTTTGACCTTGAGCCCGGGCAGGTGCAGGTTGACCAGCTGGCGGATGCGCTCCACCGGGCCGACCTTGAGGTGCGACGGCAGGCGCTGGCGCAGCTCCTCGGATTCGCAGTTGGCGCTGGCGGCCAGCACGAACGAGGCGGTGGTGAGCAGGCCCGGGTCGTGCAGCGGCGACACCAGGATGCCGTACTGGCGCTGTTGCAGTTCCAGCTCGATGGCGTGCTGTTCGAGCACCATCGACAGTACCTGGCGGATCGACTCCATCAGCTTGCGGAAGCTCGCGCCCTGGTCGCTGTGCTGGTAGCGGGCGTCCAGGCGCGGGCGCTTGGTGTCGCTGGAGAAGGTCGACAGGTCGCCGAGCATGATCAGGAAGGTGCGGTACAACTCTTCGGGGTGCACCTGCTCCAGGCTCAGGTAGTGGCGCAGGAGCATTTCGGTGCGGTTGATCAGCTGCAGCATCATGAAGTCGCCGACCTCGGCGCCACCGACCTTGCCGTTGGAGCGGATGCGCTCGGCCAGGGTGTCACCACGCAGCGCCAGCATGCTGATGACCTCTTTGAGGCACGACAGCAGGTACACCGAGGCGTGGGTGCGGATGTAGGTGGGCACGAAGTTCGGGTCGAGGCTGATGACGCCGTCGGGCGAGGTGTCGAGGATCTCGCAGACCTTGAGCTTGACGTAGGCCTGGTCGGTTTGCTGCTCGCCCAGCAGCAGGCGGAAGTCCGGGCGCGCGCAGTTGATCTGGCTGCTGTTGTCGTCGCCGGCGTTGGAGTCGGACACCTCCACCTCGTAGGTGGTGTAGCGGGTCAGCACGTCGGACTGCTCGGGGCGGCGCGCCTCGATGTGGTTGCCGGTGACCAGCGGCAGGGCCATGAAGATCGGCGTGGCGCCGGTGTTCGGCGGCACGTCCAGGGCCAGCGGCTCGCTGCTGCCGTCGAGCTCGAACAGGCTGCCATCAGGCAGGATGCCCGCGGCGCGGCTGATCACCAGCTTGCCCATGTTGAGGAACTGCAGGTCGATTTCCAGGTTGATGAAGCCGTAGGTGTAGGTGCCCAGCAGCTGGGTGCGGGTCTTCATCTGGCTGTCGTAGTAACGGTCGTTGTGCTGGAAATGCTGGGGACGCAGCAGCATCCCTTCCTGCCAGACTACCTTGTGCACGTTCATCGCTGATCACCCGCTTGCGCCACGGCCGGCACACCGTTGTGGATGCCGGCCTGGTCGAGGTAGAGGTTGGCGGTGACCCGCTCGCCGGCGCGAATGGCCTGCACCCGGCGCCACTGCGCCTGGTCGAGGTCGCGGTAGGCGGCCATGACGCCGACGAAGCGGCTGTCGGGGTCGATGCTGAGCTTCAGGCTCAAGGTTTCGCCGGGGCGCAGTTCGTGCTCCTCGGTGGCCACCATGTCCTGGGACAGGGCCTCTTTCGGGCGCTGGTAGAGGGTGAAGAAATCGGTGCTCTCGAAGGCCACCGGGTGCTTGAGCTCGTACAGGCGCACCACCACCGGCGACGGCCGGCCGTTGATGTCCAGGTTGAGCTGGTCGGTGGCGGTCAGGGTGAGGTCGAGCTTGGTCATGTGCGAGTACGGCGACAGGGCGCTGCAGCCGGCCAGCCAGGACAGGGTGGCCAGGGCCCACGTCGCCCTGAGCATCGTGCGGGTGATGCGAGTCATGGGTTTTATCCTTGCGGGTCGTGATTGAGCGAAGCGATCAGGCGGACCTGCTCTTCGTAAGTGCGGGCGAAGTCCTTGGTCAGCAGGCGCTCGCTCCAGTCTTCGTTGCCCACCAGGGCCTGGTGGTAGCGCACGTAGGCCTTCCAGCGGCTGCCGAACAGGCCGCGGCGGCCCTGACGCTCGAATTGCAGCGCCAACTGCTCCGGGGCGAAATGCTCCAGGGTGCTGCGCAGGGCCTGGCGGCTGGCGCCGAGCATGGCCACCTGGTGCGCCTGGAGGTCGCGGAAGGCCTGGGCCACTGCCTGCTCGGCAGACAGCTGGCCGCCACGGCGCGGCTTGAGCAGGTCGCCGAGCACCTGGTCGGCTTCCAGCGGCGCCTTGATCGGGTTACGGCTGGCGCTTTGCGGGGTGGTCAGCGACAGGCGCAGTTCGTTCTTCAGCTCGCTGCGGGTGCGCAGGCTCTGTTGCAGCCCGGCGACGCTATGGCGCAGCAGCCCGGCGGCCCGCACCGCGAGGTCTTCGCGGGCCTGCTCGTCGAGGTTGTCCAGATCGACACCCAGGGCCGCGCCGAAGCGCTTCCAGAAGGCGTCGTCGCGGCGTTCGCGCGGGGCCGGCACCGGTGCGGGCTCTGGCGCCACCGCCGGTACCAGGGTCGGCACGATCAGGCTTTCCTGGTCGATCTGCGCGTAGTCGGCACGCTGGCGCGCCGGGGGCTCGGGCATGGCCAGGGCGGCCAGCTCGTCCATCGGTTGCAGGCGCGTTTCTTCGTGGTCCAGGGCGCTGATGGGGTCGAGTTCGAGGAAGGCGTCGTCGGGGATGATGGCGCCACCCGGCATGCCCAGGCCGACGTCGTAGCCGGCCTCGCTGTCGATCAGGCGCGCGCGCACCTCGATGTCACCCATGCGGTAAATCGCGCCTTGCTCGATGCGGTGCAGCTCGCCCTTGCGCAACTGTGCACCGCTGCTGGCCAGGCGGATGCCGTTGCTGCTGGTGTCGGTGAGGAAGAACGCGCCGTTCTGGTAGGTGACCTGGGCGTGATGGCTGGACAGGTGACGCTTGTCGTCCTCAATGCACCAGTGGCAGTCCTTGGCCCGGCCGATCTCGCCACCGGCGCGGCCAAAGGTCTTGTTCGGCGAGTCGGTGCGGCCGTGCTGGCGTTTGTCGAGCAGTTCGAAAACCAGTTCCATGGTCAGGGCTCCTTGCGCTCAGTTGTCACGGTTGAGGGCCTGGGGGTCTCCCAGGGGGCGGTAGCTGTCGTCGTCGAACTTGTAGTTGCCTGTGCAACCGGCCAGGGCGAACGCGGTGAGCAGGGCCAGCAAGCTGGCCCGGCAGTAACGGTGAAGCATGGGGGCGGCTCCATGTGCGGATGAGGCAGGCACCGTTACGGGTGCGCCTGGGGTAAAGGGAGTAAGTGTCGGGGTCATGCCGGTCAGCCCTCGCAATCGCCGATCTGGATGTTCAGGCGCCCCAGCCGGTACAGCAGGGTGCGCCGCGGCAGCCCGAGTTCGCGGGCGGCCAGGGTCTGGTTGCCGTCGTGCTTGCGCAGGCAGTCGAGCAGCAGGCTGCGCTCGACTTTCTCCAGGCGCTCGCGCAGGTTCAGCTCGTTGTCTTCGGGCGGCGGTTCGGCCAGGTTCAACGAGAAGTGGCCGACCTCCAGCGCATCGCCTTCGCACAGCAGCACCGCGCGCTCCACCAGGCCCTTGAGCTCGCGCACGTTGCCGGGGAAGGCGTAGCTTTCGAGGTGATCGAGGGCGGCCTGGGTCCAGCCCACCGGGCTGCGCTGCAGGAAAGTGCAGGCCTTGTCGCAGAAGTGCCGGGCCAGGGTGATGACATCGCCGACGCGCTGGCGCAGCGGCGGCAGCTCGATGGGGAACTGCGCCAGGCGGTAGTAGAGGTCTTCGCGGAACAGGCCGTCGGCGACCATCTGCGCCAGGTCGCGATGGGTGGCGGCGATGATGCGCACGTCGATCTTGTGGGTGACGTTGGCGCCCAGCGGGCGGATCTCGCCCTCTTGCAGCACGCGCAGCAGCTTGGCCTGCAGGGCCAGGGGCATGTCACCGATCTCGTCGAGCAGCAGGGTGCCGCCGTCGGCGGCATCGAACAGCCCCGGGCGGTCGCGGTCCGCGCCGGTGAAGGCGCCTTTGCGGTAGCCGAACAGTTCGCTCTCCAGCAGGCTCTCGGGGAAGGCTGCGCAGTTCTGTACCACCAGCGCGCCGGAGCGGCGCGGGCCGTAGTCGTGGATGGCGCGGGCCACCAGCTCCTTGCCGGTGCCGGTCTCGCCGCGCAGCAGCACGGTGTAGGGGCTGTGCAGGACCTTGCTGATCATCTGGCAGGTCTGGCGCATGGCCGGGCTCTGTCCGATCAGGCCGTAGCTGCTGGCGGCCACCGGGGCGCGGCCGCTCGCCTGGGGCTGTGGCCCGGGCTGGTGCAGGCGGCGCAGCAGTTGCAGTTGGCCCATGGTGAAGCTGCCGAGCTGGCCGAGGGAGTCGGCGAAGGCTTCAAGCCCGCCGCGCACGCGGTTCACGCACAACAGCACCCCGGCCACCCGCTGTTGCGCGGTCAGCAGGGGCACCGCCAGCAGTGCTTGCCAGGGCGTGGCCTGGCTGGGCAGGAAGCTGGTGTCGAACAGGCTGGCGGAAAGGTCGCTGATGTTCACCACGCGGTTCTGGCACAGGGCGAACTGCAACAGCTGCTCGCCGTTGTAGTCGGCCGGCAGGCTGGAGCAGTCACGCGCCAGCAGCCGCCCGTCGAGCCAGGCGGCTTCGAGCCCGAGCCGGGTGTGGGTCGGGTCGAGCAGGTAGACCTGCACCAGCGGGCAGCCGCTGAGCTCGGCCACGGCCGGCACCAGTGCCTGCAGCAGGCCTTGCTCGTCAGTTGCCCGCGCCAGCTCGGTGAAGGTGCCCAGCAGCGCTTCGGCGTAGGCCAGCGGTTGTGGCACGTGCGTGAACATCACCCCCACCTCAGGCGAACTCGCAGGTCACGCCGGCATCCCCGTCGAGGGTGGCGTGTACGCGGCTGATCGCCTCGCCGCTGGCCATGGCGTCGAGCAGGCGGTCGGCGACCTTGGGCAGCACGTGGGTGTCGATCAGGTGGTCGATCAGGCGCGCGCCGGCTTCGCTCTGGCTGCAGCGCTCGGCCAGGTGGTCGACCAGGGCCTGGCAGTGGCTGAACGCCAGTTGCCGACGCTGCAAACGCTCGCCCAGGCGGCCCAGCTTGATTTCGATCAGCTCGCGCAGCACCGGGCCGCCCACTGGGTAGTACGGCACCACGCGCATGCGCGCCAGCAGCGCCGGCTTGAAGTGGCGGCTGAGCGCCGGGCGGATGTGCTGTTCAAGCAGCTCGGCGTCAGGGCGCCCGCCGTTTTCGCACAGGGCGCTGATCTGGTCGCTGGCCAGGTTGGAGGTCATCAGGATCAGCGTGTTGCGAAAATCGATCTGGCGGCCTTCGCCATCGTTGGCCACGCCCTTGTCGAAGATCTGATAGAACAGGTTGAGCACGTCCGGGTCGGCCTTCTCCACCTCGTCCAGCAGCACCACCGAATACGGCTTCTGGCGCACCGCCTCGGTGAGCATGCCGCCTTCGCCGTAACCGACGTAGCCGGGCGGCGCGCCGATCAGGCGCGAGACGGTGTGCTTCTCCTGGAACTCGGACATGTTGATGGTGGTGATGAAACGGTCGCCGCCGTACAGCAGGTCGGCCAGCGCCAGCGCGGTTTCGGTCTTGCCGACGCCGCTGGGGCCGACCAGCAGGAACACGCCCACCGGTGCGTCGGGCTTGTTCAGGCCGGCGGCGGTGGCGCGCATGGAGCGGTTGAGCGCATGCACGGCCTGCTCCTGGCCACGGATGCGGGCGCGCAGGTCGTCGGCGAAGGTGATTACCTTGGCGTTGTGCTCGCGGGCCAGTTGGCTCAGCGGCACGCCGGTCCAGGCGCTGATCACCTCGGCCACCAAGCGTGGGCACACTTCGGCGCTGACCAGGCGTTCTTCGGCCTGGGCGTCGAGCAGGGCCTGATGGGTCTCGGCCAGGCGCTGTTGCAGCTGTTCGCGGCTTTCGCCTTCGACGACGGCCTCGCCCTCCTCGCCCTCCTCGCCTTCGGTTTGCGCGGCCGGTGCGACGGCGGCGTTGGCAACCTGCTGGCGCAGCTCCAGTACCTGCTCGGCCAGCTCACGCTGACGGGCCCAGCGGGCGGCCAGTTCGATCTCTTGCCCGTGGGCTTCGGCCAGGCGCTGCTCGAGGGCTGCGAATGCCTCGTGATCGATGGCCAGGCCCGCCTCGGCGTCACGGCGCAGGGCGTTGCGCTGGCGCTCGCCCTCGGCCAGTTCGGCACGCAGGCGCTCGAGGCTGTCGGGGGCGGCAGCCAGGCTGATGCGCACCCGGGCGCAGGCGGTGTCGAGCACGTCGACGGCCTTGTCGGGCAGCTGCCGGCCGGTCAGGTAGCGCGCCGACAGTTCGGCGGCGGCGACCACGGCGTCGTCGCGCAGGTAGATGCCGTGGCTCTTCTCGTACAGCTGGGCCAGGCCACGCAGGATGGTCACCGCCTCGCCCACGGTGGGCTCGAGCAGTTGCACCGGCTGGAAGCGACGGGCCAGGGCCGGGTCTTTCTCGAAGTACTTCTTGTACTCGGCCCAGGTGGTGGCGGCGATGGTGCGCAGCTCGCCACGGGCCAGTGCTGGCTTGAGCAGGTTGGCGGCGTCGGAGCCACCGGCGTTACCGCCGGCACCGATCAGCGTGTGGGCTTCGTCGATGAACAGGATCACCGGGCGCGGCGCGGCCTTGACCTCGTCGATCACCCCCTTGAGGCGGCGCTCGAACTCGCCTTTGACGCTGGCGCCAGCCTGCAACAGGCCCATGTCCAGCGCCAGCAGGTCGACCCCTTGCAGGGCCGGCGGCACTTCGCCAGCGACGATGCGCGCGGCCAGGCCTTCGACCACGGCGGTCTTGCCCACGCCGGCTTCGCCGACCACGATCGGGTTGTTCTTGCGCCGGCGAGCGAGGATATCGATCATCTGGCGGATCGACGCGTCGCGGCACAGTACCGGGTCGAGCTTGCCGTCACGGGCCTGCTGGGTGAGGTTGTGGGTGAAGCGCTGCAACATCGATTCGCCCTGGGGCGCGCCGGGGGCCTTGGCGGCGGCCGGTTGCTGGGCCAGGGCGTAGCCCTTGAGGCGTTCGATATCCAGGCCGCCGAGCAGCTTGTGATAGCGGCTGCCGGCGTAACGCAGCGGGTTGCGCAGCAGGCCGAGGATCAGCGCGGCCTGGTCGACCTGGCTCTGGCCCAGCTCGAGGTTGGAGACCAGCAACGCGTCCTGCAGCCACTGCACCAGCTCCGGGGCAAACACCGGGTTGCGGGTGGCGCTGTGCTCGACGTTGGGTTGCAGCGCGGCGCTGAACGCGCCGGTATCGATCGCGGCGTCCTGCAGCGCACGCTGCAACAGGCTGTCGGGGCGCTCGAGCAGGCCCAGCAGCAGGTCCTCGATGAGGATCTTGCTGCCGCCGCGGGCGACGCAGCGCTCGGCGGAACGTTCAAGGTCGCGGCGGCTGTCGGCGTCCAGGGCCTGGACGAGTTGTTGCAGGTCTACGTTGATCATGGCCATTGGTCCTTAATGAATTTTGCTTCCCAGGGTCACCACGCCATCAGCGCGCTCGCGACCCAGCCAGCTGGTCCAGCCCAGGTGGCAGACGTTCTGTTCGCCGATGCGCAGCTCGCGGATCTCTTCACGGCGCAACTCCAGGCGGATGTCGTAGTCCAGCGGGTCGCGCAGGGTGAAGCGGGTCAGCGCGCACAGCGGCTGGTAGCCGAAACCGATCGGCAGGAATTCGTGAAAGCGCTGCCAGTCCAGCTGGGTGATGTGGATGCGGAACTTGCCGCTGCGGTCGCGCACGCGCTCGCCCAGCACGGCGTCCTCGCCCAGCAGGCTGTTGGCCAGCCCCAGGCGGTTGCACTGCTCTTCGAGGATGTCGACGCGCCGTTCCAGGCATTGCTCGATCACCAGGTCGGCGTGCTTGAAGTAGTAACGCAGCACGGCCTCGATCAGCGCCGCCGAGTGGGCGCGCAGGCTGAGCACGCCGAGGTACGGCAGCAGGCGTTTCCAGTTCAGTTCCTTGGCCTGGCGGATCTGGTCGCCGCCCAGGCCGATCAGGGCGAACAGGTGCGACGAGAAACCATCCAGCGCGCCGCTCTCGAAGCTGGCGCGGTAGCGGTACTTGCGCCAGATCGGCAGCATCAGGCGTTGCAGGCGGTGGTGGAACAGGTCGAGGAACATCCGCGTGGGGTTGCCGTCCTCGTTGTCGCCCAGCGCCTGTTCGCCGTAGAACGCCGGCAGCGGCGAGCTGGAGCCGACCAGGCCGATCAGGTTGAAGCGCATGCGCGCGCGCAGTTGGCCGTGCTCGCGGAAGAACTCGATGCGATCGACGTCGCTGCCGGGGAAACCGAGGCTGGGGTTGGCCTGGAACTCGACCAGGTCGTAGAGCTCTTCGTCTTCCAGGTACGGGTACGCCTCGCGCAGCTGTTCCATCACCAGCAGCACGGCCTGGAACAGCGAGTACTCGCGGATGCTCCGGCTGAGCCGGCTTACAGCAGCGGTTGCAGGCCCATGCGTGGTGTCCATTGGTACACCTCCCCCTGTGTGCTTTTCACCCGCAGCTCGTGGTACGAGTTGAGGCTGGCGTAGAGTGCGAAGAATTCATTGAGCACCGAGGCGAAGACGAACAGGTCGCCCTCGCCGATGTAGCCCTCCGGGTCGATTGTCAGTTCCGTGCGCAAGCCGCGCAGCGGCAGGCCCCGGTGCAGGCGGTCAACGTGCTGGTGGCGGATCGCCTTGAGCCCGCCAAGCAGGCGGCGGCTGACCTTTTCCGCGTGCTGGTCGTAGTAACGCGGCAGGTCGTAGGTTTCGAGGATCACCTTGAGTGCATCAACGTCGGCCAGCGACAGGTAGTTCAGCGACATGTTGCTGATCAGCTTCCACAGGAAGTCGCGGTTCAGCGGCGGCGCGTAGCTGGCGGTGACCGGGGTGATGTTGCGGAAGGTGAGGAACTCGGGGGTCTCTTCGCTGAGCATGCAGATGTCGCCGAGCTTCAGGCGACGCGGCAGGTTCTGGTTGGTGCAGGTGAGCTCGATCGACAGCGTCTCGTGGGATTCGGCCTGGTGCACGCCGAAGCTCAAGTAGGTGTCGAGGCCGTCATGCAGCAGCGAGGAGCGCTGGCGGATGCTGTAGTGCGAGCGGTTCTCCGGCACGTCGAAGCTGGCGTCGTGCTCGAACGATTCGAAGGGTACGTAGCTCTGGTAGCCGAGGCCGCCGGGGCTCCAGCCGGTCACGCCGTCGACCGAGAACACCCCGCAGTGCTCAGGGTCGAGCTCGGCCGGCAGCAGCAGGTATTCGTCCTGCTTGCCATCCAGGCGGATAGGCAGGGCGTCGTGCTTGAACAGGTTAGCGATCGGCGTGCAGTACAGCTTGACGTTGTCCAGGGTCGGGCGCAGGCGCTGGGCCTCGCCCTGGCGGATGTCGAAGCGCAGCTCGATGCCATGCACCTGCTTGAGGGTTTCCTCGGGCAGGCTCTGCAGCACGTCCAGGCCGGTCACGTCGACGAACAGGAACTTGTCCTGGAAGGCGAAGTACTCCTGCAGGAAGCGGTAGCCGCGGAAGGTGTTCAGCGGGTAGGGAATCAGCGCCTCTTCCTCGGCGAAGCCCACCGGATGCACCTTGGCCGCCGGTGCACGCAGCAGCAGCGGCTCGCCCTTGGCGTTGACCATCGGTTTGCCGTGGCTGTCCAGCGGCATCAGCTCGATGCCGGCCAGGCCGCGCAGCAGGCTCAGGTAGAGCATCTGGCTGATGTAGCGCTCGCCGGCCAGGTGCAGGCGCAGCTTGCTGAGCTTGACGTCGCCCAGATTGCCGTCGCAGTTCATGTCCAGGCGCAGGCTGAGCAGCGCGCCCTGGCCATTGAGCGAGTAGTTCAGCGCGCTCAGGCGCAGGGGCAGGACTTCGGTGGGGTAACAGGTGCGAAAGCGGCAACTGACGCCCTCGATCGGCCGGCCTTCCACCGGGGTGTCACGCTCGACCCGCAGCGCCGGGCCGGCCTGGCGCAGGGGGTCGAACTGCAAGATGCTGAAGGCGGGCAGCGGGCGCATGTAGTTCGGCCACAGCAGGTGCATCAGCGAGTGGGTCAGCTCGGGCAGTTCGTCGTCGAGCTTCTGCCGCAGGCGGCCGGTGAGGAAGGCAAAACCTTCAAGCAGGCGCTCGACGTCCGGGTCGCGCCCGGCCTGGCCGAGGTACGGCGCCAGCGCCGGGCTGCGTTCGGCAAAACGCCGACCCAGCTGGCGCAGTGCCGTCAGCTCGCTTTGGTAGTAGTAATTGAAGGACATCCGTCGTTCCGCCTGAATTCAGCTCTCGGGTACCGCCAGTGGCCGGTACTGCGCAGGCGCGGGGCCGGGCCAAAGGGCCGACCGTTTGCCGCGCAAGGGTTGGGGGAAAACTCAGGCTATGGGAGGCGCAACATCACTCGTCTCCTTGACTGACTCTGACTTGCCCGCTGCCATCCAGGCGCGCGGCAAAACTGACCTGGCGCTTGATTCCGTCCACCTCAAGCTGGCCTTCGATGCTGAAAGCCAGCTTGAGCTGATCGTGATCACGCGGGCGGGACACCACCCGGACATCGGACATGCGCGGTTCGTAGGCTTCGATGAAGTACTCGATGGCCCGGCGTGCCTGGCTGAGCGCGTCGTGCAGGCTCAGGCGCATGTCGTTGAGGTCGGGCAGCCCGTAGTCGGCGAGCGTCTGCACGCTGCCGGCCCGGGTGCTGAGCATCTTCGCCAGATGAGCGGCCACGGAAGCCATGGCGGCGTCTTCACGCCGCCAGTTGGCGCGCTGGTCGGCTTCGCCGCTCAGGCGTTCGAACAGGCTTCCGTAACCATTGCCCATCGTCGCTTACTCCTTGTCCAGCTTGCCGACCAGCGACAGGGTGAAGTCGGCGCCCATGTACTTGAAGTGCGGACGCACGTTCAGGCTGACGCGGTACCAGCCCGGCTCACCTTCCACGTCGCTGACGATCACCTGGGCGGCGCGCAGCGGACGACGGCCACGCACTTCGGCGCTCGGGTTCTCCTGGTCGGCCACGTACTGGCGGATCCACTTGTTCAGTTCCAGCTCCAGGTCTGTGCGTTCCTTCCAGGAGCCCAGCTGCTCGCGCTGCAGGACCTTGATGTAGTGGGCCAGGCGGTTGACGATCATCATGTACGGCAGCTGGGTGCCCAGCTTGTAGTTCAGCTCGGCAGTCTTGCCTTCAGCGCTGATGCCGAAGAACTTCGGTTTCTGCGCCGAGTTGGCCGAGAAGAACGCCGCGTTGTCGCTGCCCTTGCGCATGGTCAGGGCGATGAAGCCCTCTTCGGCCAGCTCGTACTCGCGACGGTCGGACACCAGCACTTCGGTCGGGATCTTGGTCTCGATCTCGCCCATGCTCTCGAAGTGGTGCAACGGCAGGTCTTCCACCGCGCCACCGCTCTGCGGGCCGATGATGTTCGGGCACCAGCGGAACTTGGCGAAGCTGTCGGTCAGCTTGGTGCCGAAGGCGTAGGCGGTGTTGCCCCACAGGTAGTGCTCGTGGCTGTTGGCCACGGTTTCCTTGTAGACGAACGACTTGACCGGGTTCTCTTCCGGGTCGTACGGGTTGCGCAGCAGGAAACGCGGCACGGTCAGGCCGATGTAGCGCGCGTCCTCGGACTCGCGGAAGCTCTGCCACTTGGTGAACTGCGGGCCTTCGAAGTGATCCTTCAGATCCTTCAGGTCGGGCAGGCCGGTGAAGCTTTCGAGGCCGAAGAATTTCGGGCCGGCCGCGGCGATGAATGGCGCGTGGGACATGCAGGCGACGCTGGAGACGTACTGCATCAGCTTGACGTCGGGCGAGCTCGGCGACATGAAGTAGTTGGCGATGACCGCGCCGACCGGCTGGCCACCGAACTGGCCGTATTCAGCGGTGTAGATGTGCTTGTACAGGCCAGCCTGCATGACTTCCGGCGAGTCCTCGAAGTCGTCCAGCAAGTCCTGCTTGGAGACGTTGAGGATCTCGATCTTGATGTTTTCGCGGAAGTTGGTGCGGTCGACCAGCAACTGCAGGCCGCGCCAGGCGGACTCCATGGACTGGAAGTCCGGGTGGTGGAGGATCTCGTCCATCTGGCGGCTGAGTTTGGCATCGATCTCGGCGATCATGCGGTCGACCAGCGCTTTCTTGACCGGCTCGCCGTCATTCTGCGGCTTGAGCAGTTCTTCGATGAAGGCCGACACGCCGCGCTTGGCGATGTCGTAGGCTTCGTCGTCCGGGGTCAGGCGGGTTTCGGCGATGATGCTGTCGAGAATGCTGAATTCGCTGTTCTCGGCGCTCTGTTGCTCTGCTGCGGTGCTCATGGCAATTAGGCTTCCTTGACTAGGGGGATCAGGCGTCCGGCTGAGCGTTCAGGCCCAGCTCGCCGAGCACGCGCTCGCGGGACTCGTTGTCGGCCAGCACACCTTCGATGGCCTTGCGGAAGGCCGGGGCGTTGCCCAGCGGGCCTTTCAGGGCAACCAGGGCTTCGCGCAGCTCCATCAGCTTCTTCAGCTCAGGGACTTGCTCGACCAGGCTGGCCGGGTTGAAGTCCTTCATGGTGTTGACGCGCAGGCTCACCGCCAGCTCGTCGCCTTCGGCGCCTTCCTGCAGGCGGTTCGGCACGGCCAGGGTCATGCTCAGTTCCTGCTTGGCCAGCACTTCGTCGAAGTTCATCTTGTCGATGCTGATCGGCTTGCGGTCTTCGATCTTGCGATCGTCGGCACGCAGGGTGTAGTCACCGATCGCCAGCAGCTTCAACGGCAGTTCGATCTCTTCCTGAGCTCCGCCGGTGGCGGGTTTGAAGGTAACGTTGATGCGTTCCTTGGGGGCTACCGAGCCTTCTTTGGCCATTGGTTTTCTCCTTGAGGGTTATGGCCCTTGGGCCTATTCGAGTACGACTTCGAGATCGAGGTGGCACAGCCTGCGGTAGATCTCGTCCTTGCGTTCGCGCACCACATGGTTCTGCGGCAGCAGCTCGCAGCAGGTGTGCAACAGGTGCAGTACCTGCAACGACAGGTCTGGCTCCCAGGCATCCAGGCCGGATTGGCGCAGTTGCTCGTCGAGGGCTTCCAGTTGGGTCTTGGCCAGTTCGTATTTCTTGGCCGTGTAGCAGAGGCGCGCCTGGCTCAGTTGCCAGAAAAAGCGCTCGCGCCCGCCGTGGGCGCCCTGCATCTGCTGCTTGAGGTGCTGCACCGCGCTCTTGAGGCCGTCCTTGCGCAGGATCGGCAGGCTCGCCTCCAGGGCTTCGTCCCAGGGGGCCTGGCGCACGCCGGGCTCGGCCACTGGCTGGGCCACGGCGGTTTGCAGGTGGGGGGTGACCTGGGCGGCGACCCAGGCACGGGTCTCGGGGTCGGCGAACGGGGTGCCGTCGTGGAACTTGAGCTCGATGACGCTGGGCAGGCGTTGCAACAGCGAGGCGAAGTTCATCTCCACTTCGCGCATGCCGGCTTCGACGTTCAGGGCCTGGCAGCACTCCCACACCAGGCGCTGGCCATCGAACCAGAACGGTGCCTTGGCCACGCTGTTTTCCAGCTCCACCAGCAGGTCGGCATAGTTGCCCTGCTCGAAGCGGTCCTTGTAGCTCTTGAGTTTGTCGGCGGGCAGGCCGCGCAGGGCGGTGACGTTCTCGGCGTTGCGCTCGGGCATCGCTTCGATGGGCAACCACAGCAGCGTGCGGTTCAGGCGCAGGGCGCGCAGGTCGGTGGCTTTCTGCCGCTGCCACCATACGCACAGCTGCCGGCCCTGCTCTTGCTGGGCGCGCAGGGCCTTGTTGGCGTCCTTTTCGTTCTCCACCGGCTCGCCCGGGGTGAACAGCTGGGTGGCGGCCTGCTTGACCTGGGCAACGATGGCGCCGACTGCGCCGGGTTGTGGTTCGTTGTCGGCGGAGCGCTGGACCTGGCCCTTGAGTGCGCGGCAGATCGGCAGCAGCAGGGGCGCGTCGTCCCCCAGCCGGGCGGACAGCGCCGCCTCCAGGCCGCTAAGCTGCTCGACCATCTGCTGGAACAGCGGCAACTGCTCCTTGATGGCGATGTCGGCACCCAGCGCCTGTTCAAGGCGCGGCACCAGCCAGCCGATGGCGGCGGAACGGGTACGGGGTTTGGCGGGGTGGACGTCGTCCCAATGCTGCTCGCACAGCTCGCGCAGCACGCTGATGCCGGCCAGCAGGCCGGCGTAGGATTCACGCTGGAACAGGGCCCAGGTGAACCACGAGGCCACGCGCAGATCCTTGGACTGGTCGCGCAATAGCGCTTCGCTGTTCTCGAGGATTTTCAGCCAGTCCACCTGGCCGCTGGCATGGATCGACTGGGCGCGGGTCAGCTCGTTTTCGAGGGCTTCGAACTCGCTGGAAAAACGCACGTCTTCACCGCCGAAAGACCCGGGGGAGACAGCGTTTTTGCCAAGTTCAAGATAGCGCGCGGCCAGCTTCGAAGAGTAGGACATCCTTTTCTCACAGTTAGAACCTCGCCATCGACCCTGGAACTGACGTTCAGGATTTGCCGATCTGGAAGTTCTATTGATTCAGCCCACAATCCGGTGGGCAGTCGATCAAACGGTCGAATAGCCTAATGCTATCAATAGCGCTTTGCAATCACTCAAATGGATAGCAAACGCAGAGGCAGCGGGCTTCTAGGGGTTTCCCTGATGGCGCTCATATATACCCTGAGCCGCCAGGGAAAGTTGTCAGGTTAATGTTTGAAACAATATTCCGTTGTTTAACTTAAATTTCACACACATAAGCAACAACACATGTTAGCGCCAACACCAGACTTCATTGAAGGGCCGCAACAGTAATCAGCGATGCGCTCGCAACACAATTCTTTGAATGGAGTTTCAGGGTATTCCTACATCGAGCTCCCCAGCATCTTGCAACAAGAACATGCACTCATGCCGGCTGAAGTTCTGGACTCAACGCAGGCACTTCGCGCCACGGCAGCTCGGCCCAACGCCCCTCGGGCGCCAGCAATGCCTGAAGCCGCTGTTCATCAAAAAGACCCAACGAATCGGCGCGAAAGGCCCCGACCCATTGCCGACGACCGGCAAGATAGGCCGCGCCGAAATCCGCCCAGCCATCGAAACAGTCCTGGGCACGCTGGGCGTTGAGCAATAACACGCGCCAGCCAATGTCGGGTGCCAGCCACCCCAGCAACAAGGCGCAGCGCACGAGAAAGGCGCAGCGTAGGCAGGCGAAGGCCAGCGAGGCGCGCGGGTCGTCGGTCGGTTGCAGGTTGAGCAGGTCGAGGCGGAACCACTGGCGCTCGAAGTCAGTGGCGAAGTAGCGCTGGATCTCTTCGTCGCTGGCGCTGCCTTGCAGGCCGGCGATGTGCAGCAAGGGTATGCGCAGGAAGTCCTGGGCACTTTGCGTGAAGTTCGTGCAGTGCTTGTTGTAGAAACCGTCCACCTGCATGGCCTCTGCCATGGGGCTCGCCAGCGCCAGTGCAAGGTGCCTGCGGGGGCTGTACAGCTCGAAATCCGGCGCGCGCGGGCGCAGCCAGCGTGCAAGGAGCCAGGTGGCGACCAGCATGCCCAGGAAGATCAACATCGCAATAGCCTCAGCGTTGGGTGGATAGCCAATCGGCGATGCCAGCGGCCATGGCCGCGGTCATGCCGGGCCAGGTCACGGCTTCAGTGGCGTACACCGGGCCGTCGTGTACGGGCTGGCCAAGCAGGTGGCGCAAGGCGTAGCGCAACGTGGCGGTACGCGGTGGCGTCGCCCGCAACTGTTCGGGCTGACGCGCCGCCACCAGCCATTCCACCAGCGCCGACGGCGCGGCAAAACGGTCGAACAACTGCGGGTGCTGGGCGATCAGCCGCGCCTGGGTAGCGGGGTCGGTCACCGCTTCCAGTCGACACCAGCCCGCGTCACAGCGCACCACACCGATGGCCAGGCAATCCGCCGGCGTTTGCCGGTCGGTGCCCAGCGCATTCAGGCACCTGAGTACGTCGTCCAGGTAGCGGGCGACCGGCGGGCGGTTCTGTTTACCCTTGAGCTGGTCGAGGCGCAGGCTGCCGTCGGCCATGACCAGCAGGCTGATGGTGATGTGCGGCTGGCCCTGGCCATCGCGCAGGCTGAAGATGCGCATGCGCCCGGCCTCCACGGCCTCGGCGTAGCTTTCGCCGTAGCCACCGTGCAGGGCGCGACGGTCGGCGAACTGGCCGAGGCAGTGGCGCATCACGTAGCTTTCGAAGGCCATTTCTTCACGCAGGTGCGGGCCGTCCGGCAGCAGCTCGACCAGCGCGTGCTCGGCGCATTCGACTACCTGGCGCACTGCCTCGGGCCGGCTCTGGCGCCATCCCTGGGCCTGGCGCGCGGCCATGCGGGCGTGTTCCTGGTGCCACAGCGCCAGGGCCTGCGGGCAGTTGATGCGTTCGAGCTTGCCGTCCAGCGCCGTGCCTTTGCGCGCAGCGAGGAACTCCACCAGCATCGCTTCCTGCTCCAGCACCGCGGGGTGTTCCGGGTCGAGCCAGGCGAGCGTCACGGCGCCATCCGCCTTGGCCGCCTGTTCCAGGTGGCGGCCGACCCAGGCTGGCACGGCCTGGCCTTGCAGCAAGGTCGCGGCCTGCTCGAGGCTGTGCACCCTGTGCACCGGCTCGAAGTTGCCGACCAGCTGGCGGTAGAAATGGTTGAGCAGCCAGCTACGCACCGGCGCTTCGTCGCCCCTGGCCTGGCTGCGTTGCTCAAGGCGGCGCTTGAGCGCTTCGGCGTTGAGCAGGTTGCGCGGCGCATAGGCGCCGGCGCGCGGGGTGGCGATCATTTCCACACTTGCCACCAGCGCTTGGCCGCAGGCGCCTGCACCGGCTCCTGCTGCATCTCGTCGATGACCTGGCGCAGGGTGGCGGCGTTGGCCACGTCGTGGGGCGCCTCGCTGCCGGCACACAGGGCCAGTGCCGCGGTGTAGCGAGCGATGGCTTCATCCTTGCGACCGAGGTTCTTGAACAGGTCACCGGCATCCCAGGTCAGCAGCGTGTCGTTGTGGCCAACGATGATCGCTTCAAAGCGCTGCCACAGCGCCAGCGCGGCGTCCGGCTGGGTGGGGGCCAGGTGCAGGGCTACCTTCATCCGGCAGCGCAGGCCGTCGTAGTCCACTTGCTGATCGGTGATTTCCTGCTCGGCCTGCCAGTCGAGCAGGCGTTGCAGCCAGATCGTGATCTCGTGGTCACGGTCGAGGAAATACAGCGCCCTGGCGACCTTGCCGATGTAGCCATCCGGGTCGTGACGGCCGTAGCCATGGGCCAGGACGAAGTGCCACAGGGCTTCCGCCGCCTGGCACACCGCCGCGTGGTCGTCGAGGGCGAGCTGGGCGTTGAGCAGGCCGTGGTAGTGCTCGGCGAAGGGGCTGGCGTCGATGCCGCGCTGGTGCAGTTCGATGGACGCCGCGACGCGCTCCTGGCCCTTGAGGTAGCGGTAGTTGATCGCCAGGTTGTTGCACAGCATCGAGTACAGGTGCGCGCAACCGTCGCCGCGATGCCCCTGGCCGCTGGCGAAGTAGCGCTCCAGGCATGCCTGGCCGCGCTCGTAGCTTTCGCGCTGGGCCATCTCGCTCAAGTGCCAGGCTTGTGCCTGCTGCTCGGGCGCGAGGGTTTCGATGAAGTGCTCGACCAGCCCCGACAGCTTGCAGCCGTGGTTGTAGTAGTCGTAGCCACTGGCCAGGGTGAATGGTGGCAGGTGCAAGGCAGCGAGCAGGCCCTGCGCACTGGCCGTGGCGTACATCAGGGCATAGCTGCTGCGGTGATCATCCAGCTGACCGCTGGCGAAGGCTTCCTGCAGCAGGGCCAGCTCGGTGGCGGCGTCGATGCGCCCGGCCTGCCGGTCGCGCACGGCCTGCAAGCGCAGGATCCAGGGGTGGCGCGGGGCGATGCGCTGGGCCTCGGCCAGGGCCAGGGCATACAGGCGCGCGAGCCGTTCGGGCTGTTCGCCATCGTCGTACAGCGCTTCGAGCAGCGCGCCCTTCCCCGCTGGCGACTCGTCGAGGGCCGGCAGGCACGCCAGGAAGTGCTCCAGCACCTCTTCACTGTCACAGGCGCGCATGACGCACAGTGGCCACCAGACACTCGGGTCCTGGGCGAGCAGGCGCTCGACCACCACCTGGGCCGCGACGGGCGCGGCGGCTGCGCGCAGGTCGTAGATCTCGTGGAAGGCTCGGCGCCCTGCCCGTTCGATTTCGCCTGCCTCGACCAGCCAAGGCAGCTCATAGGCGATGAAGCTGTTGTCGCCTTCGCAGTCCAGGGCAATGGCCGCGGCCGGCAGGATGCGCAAGGCGCCCTGCAGGTCGCCCTGGGCATGCATGGCCCGGGCGGCGAGGCGCGCCAGGCGCACTTCCCACTCGCGGCGCTGGGCCAGCGGCAGGTCGGCGATCAGCGCCATCACCGGTTGCTCGAACATGGCCAGGCGCAACGGGATCAGCTCGATCAGGCTATTGCCCAGCCAGGTCCAGTCGCCCTGGTCGATGTCCTGGTCCGGGCCGGCCTGGCGCAACGCGGCCACGGCTTCGAGGGCGACCTCGCGGGCTTCGGCCTGCTGCTGGTGGTTGTGCAGCGCCCAGGCGCGGCGGCAGGCGCGGTCGGCCTGATCCCAGGCGCGCAGGCTGGCACGCCCGGGGTTGAGCAGGGTCAGGGCGTGGCGGGCATCGATGGCCTTGAGCGCCAGCGCCAGGGAACGCTGCTCGAGCTGCTCGAAGATATGCGCGCGGCGGTAGTGCTCGACGTCATAGTCCGGCGCGACCTGGGCCATGGCCTGGGCTTGGTCGAGCAGTTGCTCCAGCAGCGGTTCGTCGTCGCAGTAATTGGCCAGGCGCAGGCGCTTGAGCAGCAGGCACATGCTCAGTTCGGCGCGGGCGGCGGGGTCGCAGTGTTCAAGCAGGCGTTGGCCGTCATGCTCGAGCACGCGGGTGGCGGCGTGGAGGTCACCGGCGTTGACCCACAGCACATGCAGGCGCTCGATCGAGCCGATCGAGTCGGCTTGCAGCGGCTCGGCCTGCAGCTGCTCCAGCAGCGCGGCCGCGCCATGGTCCTGGAGGACGCCGTCGAGGCGGTCCAGCAATTGCTCGAGTTCAATGCCGGTAATGACGGTATTGGCGACTGTCATGTGCTGCTCCCTGTGATGACCTGCGCACACCCTGTGCGTCGTGGCGCGCACGCTACCAGTTGCGCCAGACAAAGCCAAGATTCCTGGCGCCAACATGCCATCAGTCGGTGATTGCGTTACTGCGCAAGGGGCCATAAAAAAACCCAGGGCACAGGCCCTGGGTTTTTCGAGTTGGCGTGACGCCGAGCGCTTGCGATCAGAACGGAATATCGTCGTCGAAGCTGTCGAAGTCGGCGGCTGGCTGCGGAGCCGGCTGCTGCGGCGCTGGGCGCTGTGGCGCCTGCTGAGGACGCTGGGCTTGCTGACGCGGGGCCTGGTTGTACTGCTGCTGGCCGCCACCCTGGTTGTAGTTGTTGCCACCACCCTGGTTGTACTGGTCGCCGCCACCTTGTTGGTTCTGCGGACGGCCGCCAAGCAGCTGCATGGTGCCGTTGATGTCGACAATGATCTCGGTGGTGTAGCGCTTGATGCCGTCTTTTTCCCACTCGCGGGTTTGCAGCTTGCCTTCGATGTACACCTGCGAACCTTTGCGCAGGTACTCGCCGGCGATTTCGGCAACCTTGCCGAACAGCGAAACGCGGTGCCACTCGGTGCGCTCGACCTTCTGGCCGGACTGCTTGTCGGTCCACTGCTCGCTGGTGGCCAGGCTCAGGTTGGTCACGGCGTTACCGTTGGGCAGGTAGCGGACTTCGGGATCCTGACCGCAGGTACCGACCAGAATGACTTTGTTAACCCCACGGGCCATAACGTTCTCCTAGGCTTCGCACGCCGAAGAGGCTGGGTTCACCAGACGCTCGAGGGTCGCACGGTCCAAAATTTTCGTATCCAGTTTGATATAGATGGCGGCTTCTTCTGCCACCACCACGGCGTCGGTCACACCCGGCACGGCCATCAGGCGCTCGGTAAGCCCGGCTTCCCGGACTGCCTCTGGCGTCAGCGGCATGCGCAGGCTGGTCACGTAAGGCGGCTCGTTCATGCGCAACGCAGTGACCAGCCACAGGGCACACAGCCCCGCGCAACCGAGAAACACCATGCTCAGGCCACCGTGCTGGAACAACCAGCCACCGATGATTCCTCCCAGCGCGGCACCCAGGAACTGACTGGTGGAGTACACACCCATTGCAGTCCCTTTGCCACCGGCGGGCGACACCTTGCTGACCAGCGAAGGCAAGGATGCCTCCAACAGGTTGAAGGCGGTAAAGAATACCACGGTGCCGATCACCAGTCCGCGCAAGTTGTCAGCCCACTGCCAGAAGAACAGCTCCACCAGCAGCAACACACTGACCGCGCCAAGCAGCACGCGTTTCATCTTGCGCTTCTTCTCGCCGTAGATGATGAAGGGGATCATTGCAAAAAATGAAACCAGCAGCGCGGTCAGGTACACCCACCAGTGTTCTTCCTTCGGCAGCCCGCCACGCTCGACGAAGGCCAGCGGCAGCGCGACGAAGCTGGCCATGAGGATGGCGTGCAGGACGAAAATACCCACGTCCAGGCGCAGAAGGTCCGGATGGCGCAGGGTCGGGCCCAGGGCCTGGCGGGCCACGCCGGACTCGCGGTGCTGCAGGGTCTTGTGGGTGTTGGGCACGACGAAGGCGATCAGGGCGATACCGACCAGGGCGAGTCCTGCAGTGGCGAGGAACAATCCTGACAAGCCGAAGGCACGAGTCAGCAGCGGCCCGACGACCATGGCAACGGCAAACGACAGGCCGATGCTCATGCCGATCATGGCCATGGCCTTGGTGCGGTGTTGCTCGCGGGTGAGGTCGGACAGCAGCGCCATGACGGCTGCGGAAATGGCCCCGGCACCTTGCAGGATACGCCCGGCGATCACGCCCCAGATCGAGTCGGCCTGGGCCGCCAGCACGCTGCCGAGGGCGAAGATCACCAAGCCCAGGTAGATCACCGGGCGGCGGCCGATACGGTCGGAGATCATGCCGAATGGAATCTGCAGCACGGCCTGGGTCAGGCCATAGGCGCCGATGGCCAGGCCGATCAGCGTAGGCGTGGCGCCAGCCAGGTCCATGCCGTAGGTGGCCAGCACCGGCAATACCATGAACATGCCCAGCATACGAAAGGCAAAGACCAGGGCCAGGCCGCTAGCGGCGCGGGTTTCGCTGCCACTCATGCGCTCGTTGTGGGTGTCGTGCATGGATTAACCTCGTGTGAACCGGCGGCGATTCTATCAGTCCGACGGCTTGGCGGCATCTGCGCGACGCTTTGCCGCGTACTGGCAGCGCGCCGTATACTCCTATGTTTATGCCCGCCGAGCGAGGCCGCAGTGGACAAGATCCTGATTCGTGGGGCACGTACCCACAACCTGAAGAACATCGACCTCACGCTACCGCGGGACAAGCTGATCGTGATCACCGGCCTGTCCGGCTCCGGCAAGTCGTCGCTGGCGTTCGACACCCTGTACGCCGAGGGCCAGCGCCGCTATGTGGAATCGCTGTCGGCCTACGCCCGGCAGTTCCTGTCGATGATGGAAAAGCCCGACGTCGACACCATCGAAGGCCTGTCGCCGGCGATTTCCATCGAGCAGAAGTCCACCTCGCACAACCCGCGCTCCACCGTGGGCACCATCACCGAGATCTACGACTACCTGCGCCTGCTCTATGCGCGGGTTGGCACGCCGCGCTGCCCGGACCACGACATCCCGCTGGAAGCGCAAACGATCAGCCAGATGGTCGACCTGGTGCTGGAAAACCCCGAAGGCAGCAAGCTGATGCTGCTGGCGCCGGTGGTCCGCGAGCGCAAGGGTGAGCACTTGGCGGTGTTCGACGAATTGCGCGCCCAGGGCTTCGTGCGTGCGCGGGTCAACGGCAAGCTCTACGAGCTGGACGAACTGCCCAAGCTGGACAAGCAGAAGAAGCACAGCATCGATGTGGTGGTGGACCGCTTCAAGGTGCGCGCCGACCTGCAACAGCGTCTGGCCGAGTCGTTCGAGACCGCGCTCAAACTGGCGGACGGCATCGCCCTGGTAGCGCCGATGGATGACGAGGACGGCGAAGAGACGATCTTCTCCGCGCGCTTCGCCTGCCCGATCTGCGGCCATGCGATCAGCGAGCTGGAACCGAAGCTGTTCTCCTTCAACAACCCGGCCGGCGCCTGCCCGACCTGCGATGGCCTGGGGGTGAAGCAGTTCTTCGATACCAAGCGCCTGGTCAACAGCGAGCTGACTCTGGCCGAGGGGGCGATACGCGGCTGGGACCGGCGCAACGTCTACTACTTCCAGATGCTCGGCTCGCTGGCGGCGCACTATGGCTTCAGCCTTGAACAGCCGTTCGGCGAGCTGTCGGCCGAGGACCAGAAGGTCATCCTGCACGGCAGCGGCAAGCAAAGCGTCGACTTCAAGTACCTCAACGACCGGGGCGATATCGTCAAGCGTTCGCACCCGTTCGAAGGCATCGTGCCCAACCTCGAGCGCCGCTACCGCGAGACCGAGTCGGCCACCGTGCGCGAAGAGCTGGCCAAGTTCCTTGGCACCCAGCCCTGCCCAGACTGCCGCGGCACCCGCCTGCGCCGTGAGGCGCGGCATGTGTGGGTGGGCGAGAAGACCCTGCCGGCGGTGACCAACCTGCCGATCGGTGAAGCCAGCAACTACTTCAGCGACCTGACCCTGACCGGCCGCCGTGGCGAGATCGCGGCGAAGATTCTCAAGGAGATCTGCGAGCGCCTGCAGTTCCTGGTCAACGTCGGCCTCGACTACCTGACCCTCGACCGCAGCGCCGACACCCTGTCCGGCGGTGAGGCCCAGCGGATCCGCCTGGCCAGCCAGATCGGTGCCGGCCTGGTGGGCGTCATGTACATCCTCGATGAACCGTCCATCGGCCTTCATCAACGGGACAACGACCGCCTGCTGGCCACCCTCAACCACCTGCGCGACCTGGGCAACACGGTGATCGTGGTGGAGCACGACGAGGACGCCATCCGCCTGGCCGACTACGTTGTGGATATCGGCCCCGGGGCCGGCGTGCATGGCGGGCAGATCGTCGCCGAGGGCACACCGGACGAGGTGATGGCGCATCCCGACTCGCTGACCGGCAAGTACCTGTCCGGGCGCAAGAAGATCGTCGTGCCGGCCAAGCGCACCCCGCGCAACAAGAAGCTGTCGCTCAAGCTCAAGGGCGCGCGCGGCAACAACCTGCAGAACGTCGACCTGGAACTGCCGATTGGCCTTTTGACCTGCGTGACCGGTGTGTCCGGCTCGGGTAAATCGACGCTGATCAACAACACCCTGTTCCCCCTGGCGGCCACCGCGCTCAACGGTGCCAGCACCCTGGAGCCGGCGCCGCACAGCAGCATCGATGGCCTGCAACACCTGGACAAGGTGGTCGATATCGACCAGAGCCCGATCGGTCGCACGCCGCGTTCAAACCCGGCGACCTATACCGGCATCTTCACACCGATCCGTGAGCTGTTCGCCGGTGTGCCGGAGGCGCGCTCCCGCGGCTACGGCCCGGGGCGTTTCTCGTTCAACGTCAAGGGCGGGCGCTGCGAGGCGTGCCAGGGCGACGGCCTGATCAAGGTGGAAATGCACTTCCTGCCGGACATCTACGTGCCGTGCGACGTGTGTAAGAGCAAGCGCTATAACCGCGAAACCCTGGAGATCAAGTACAAGGGCAAGAACATCCACGAGGTGCTGGAAATGACCATCGAGGATGCCCGTGGGTTCTTCGACGCGGTGCCGGCACTAGCGCGCAAGCTGCAGACGCTGATGGACGTGGGGCTTTCCTACATCAAGCTGGGGCAGTCAGCCACCACGCTGTCGGGCGGCGAGGCGCAGCGGGTCAAGCTGTCGCGCGAGCTGTCCAAGCGCGATACCGGCAAGACCCTGTACATCCTCGACGAACCGACCACAGGCTTGCACTTCGCCGATATCCAGCAACTGCTGGACGTGCTGCATCGTCTGCGCGACCACGGCAACACCGTGGTGGTCATCGAGCACAACCTGGATGTGATCAAGACGGCGGACTGGTTGGTGGACCTGGGGCCGGAGGGTGGCTCCAAGGGTGGGCAGATCATTGCCGTTGGTACGCCTGAAGAGCTGGCCGAGAAGCAGCAGTCCTATACCGGGCACTATCTGAAACCACTGCTGGAGCGAGATCGGGCCTGATCCCGCGCCCATGAAAAAGCCCCTGTCATGTGAGTGACAGGGGCTTTTTTGCAGCTGTGGATAACTTACATCTGCGACTGCAGGTAGTTTTCCAGGCCGATAGCCTTGATCAGGCCCTGCTGCTTCTCCAGCCAGTAGGTGTGATCTTCTTCGGTATCTGCCAACTGCGCGCGCAGGATGTCGCGGCTGATGTAGTCTTTGTGCAGCTCGCACAGCTCGATGCCCTTGCACAGCGCGGCGCGGACTTTGTACTCGAGCTTGAGGTCGGCCGCGATCATATCGGGCACGGTCTTGCCCACTTCCAGATCATCAGCGCGCATGTCCGGGGTGCCTTCGAGCATGAGGATACGGCGCATCAGCGCATCGGCGTGCTGCGTCTCTTCTTCCATCTCGTGGTTGATGCGCTCGAAGAGCTTGCCCAGGCCCCAATCTTCATACATCCGCGAATGGATGAAGTATTGATCGCGTGCTGCCAGTTCGCCCTTCAGCAACATGACGAGGTAGTTGATTACGTCCGGGTGACCTTGCATCGCCCTGCTTCTCCCTGTGAATGCGTCGATAGCTCATAGTTTGAACCAGCTTTTGCGCGTGGTCACGGGAAAATGCGCAATTAACGGCAAATAATCGGCTAAACCGTAGTGATTTTCATTGAAAAACCGCCCAAATGAGGGCGGTTCTTTTTATCACTTCGACTTAGGCAAGGGTTATGCCCAGAGCTTTGGCAATGCCTTGCGCATAGGCCGGATCGGCCTTGTAGAAGTGCTGCAGTTGGCGCTGGATGACGTCCTCGCTGACATTGGCCATGGTCCCGGCGATGTTGTTGATCAGCAGTGCTCGCTGTTCGTTGCTCATCAGGCGGAAAAGTGCGCCGGCATGGCTGTAGTAGTCGTTGTCCTCGCGGTGATCGTAGCGGTCAGCCGTACCATCGAGCGCCAACGACGGCTCGGCATGACGCGGCGACTGCTTGGGTGCATCGCTGAAGCTGTTCGGTTCGTAGTTCGGCGCGCTGCCGTAGCTGCCGCTGGCCATGGCGCCATCGCGCTGGTAGCTGTGCACGGGACTGCGCGGCGCGTTCACCGGCAGATGCTGGTGATTGGTACCCACGCGGTAGCGGTGGGCGTCGGCGTAGGCGAATACGCGGCCTTGCAGCATACGGTCCGGCGACAGCCCCACGCCCGGGACCATGTTGCTCGGGCCGAACGTGGCCTGCTCAACTTCGGCGAAGTAGTTGAGCGGGTTGCGGTTGAGCTCCAGCACGCCGACTTCGATCAGCGGATAGTCCTTTTGCGACCAGGTCTTGGTCACGTCGAACGGGTTCTCCTGACGGCTTGCAGCCTCGGCTTCGCTCATCACCTGGATGCACACGGTCCAGCGCGGGTAATCGCCACGTTCGATGGCTTCGAACAGGTCGCGCTGGGCGTAATCTGGGTCGCTGCCGGCAAGGCGGGCTGCTTCGGCAGGGGTCAGGTTCTTGATGCCCTGTTGGGTCTTGTAGTGCCACTTGACCCAGGTGCGCTCACCCTTGTCGTTGATCAGGCTGTAGGTATGGCTGCCGAAACCGTGCATGTGGCGGTAGCCGTCCGGGATGCCGCGATCGGAGAACAGGATGGTGACCTGATGCAGCGCCTCGGGCGAATGCGACCAGAAGTCCCACATCATCTGGGCATTCTTCAGGTTGCTCTGCGGGTGGCGCTTCTGGGTGTGAATGAAATCCGGGAATTTCAGCGGGTCACGAATGAAGAAGACCGGCGTGTTGTTGCCGACAATGTCCCAGTTGCCTTCCTCGGTGTAGAACTTGACCGCAAAGCCACGCGGGTCGCGCTCGGTATCAGCAGAGCCGCGCTCGCCACCCACGGTGGAGAAGCGCAGGAAGGTTTCGGTCTGCTTGCCGACGGCGCTGAACAGCTTGGCGCTGGTGTAGCCGGTGATATCGCGGGTAACGGTGAAAGTACCGTAGGCGCCCGAGCCTTTGGCATGTACACGGCGCTCAGGAATGTTCTCGCGGTTGAAGTGAGCTAACTTCTCGAGCAGGTGGAAATCGTCGAGCAACAGCGGGCCGCGCGGGCCGGCGGAACGGGAATTCTGGTTATCAGCTACAGGTGCACCGCTGGCGGTGGTGAGAATCTTGCTCATGGGCTCTCCTTATCGGTCTTGAACGGCCGGCTAATCGGCTTGGAGAGAGTATTGACGAGCGGTGTGACACGAACAAATTCATTACCTGACTTGCATCAATAGAAAATGACAATTCACCGGGCAACAAAAAACCGGGCACTAGGCCCGGTTCTTTGTAGCAGACAGAACGTCTTACTCGGCAGCTTCTACAGCACCACCGACCGGACGATCAACCAGCTCGACGTACGCCATAGGCGCGTTGTCGCCAGCGCGGAAACCGCACTTCAGGATGCGCAGGTAGCCGCCCTGACGGGTGGCGTAACGCTTGCCCAGGTCGTTGAACAGTTTGCCAACAGCGGACTTCGAACGAGTACGGTCGAAGGCCAGACGACGGTTGGCAACGCTGTCTTCCTTGGCCAGGGTGATCAGCGGCTCGGCAACGCGGCGCAGTTCCTTGGCTTTCGGCAGGGTGGTTTTGATCAGCTCGTGCTCGATCAGCGACACAGCCATGTTCTGGAACATAGCTTTGCGGTGAGAGCTGGTACGGCTCAGGTGACGTCCACTTTTACGATGACGCATGATTCATTCCTTACCAAACACAACGTTCGGTGATTACGACGATCAGGCTGTCGCCTTGTCGTCTTTCTTAAGGCTTGCAGGCGGCCAGTTGTCGAGGCGCATGCCGAGAGACAGACCACGGGAGGCCAGGACGTCCTTGATTTCAGTCAGGGACTTCTTGCCCAGGTTAGGAGTCTTCAACAGCTCTACTTCGGTACGCTGAATCAGGTCGCCGATGTAGTAGATGTTCTCCGCCTTGAGGCAGTTGGCCGAACGTACGGTCAGTTCCAGGTCGTCAACCGGGCGCAGCAGGATCGGATCGATCTCGTCTTCCTGCTCGACCACGACCGGCTCGCTGTCACCCTTGAGGTCGACGAACGCGGCCAGCTGCTGTTGCAGGATGGTCGCGGCACGACGGATGGCCTCTTCAGGATCCAGGGTACCGTTGGTTTCCAGATCGATGACCAGCTTGTCCAGGTTGGTACGCTGTTCAACACGGGCGTTCTCGACCACATAGGCGATACGACGCACCGGGCTGAACGAAGCGTCCAGCTGCAGACGGCCAATGCTACGGCTTTCGTCTTCGTCGGTCTGACGGGAGTCGGCCGGCTCGTAACCGCGACCACGAGCTACAGTGAGCTTCATGTTCAGGGCGCCGTTGGACGCCAGGTTCGCGATTACGTGATCGGGGTTGACGATCTCGACATCGTGATCCAGCTGAATATCGGCAGCGGTAACCACCCCCGAACCCTTTTTCGACAAGGTCAGCGTAACTTCGTCACGACCGTGCAGCTTGATAGCCAGGCCTTTCAGGTTCAACAGGATTTCAATGACGTCTTCCTGTACACCTTCGATCGCGGAGTACTCATGGAGTACGCCATCGATCTCGGCCTCGACTACTGCACAGCCAGGCATGGAGGACAACAGGATGCGGCGCAGCGCGTTGCCCAGGGTATGGCCGAAGCCACGCTCGAGAGGCTCGAGCGTGATCTTGGCGCGGGTTGGACTGACAACCTGCACATCAATGTGGCGGGGTGTCAGAAACTCATTTACCGAAATCTGCATGGATGCACCTATTTTCTAGCCCTTACTTGGAGTAGAGCTCGACAATCAGGTTTTCGTTGATGTCGGCGGACAGGTCGCTGCGAGCAGGAACGTTCTTGAAAACGCCCGACTTTTTAGCAGCATCCACGTCTACCCACTCAACGCGGCCACGCTGAGAGCACAGTTCAAGGGCTTGAACAATGCGCAGCTGGTTCAGCGACTTCTCGCGAACTGCGACCACGTCACCCGGACGAACTTGGTAGGATGGAATGTTCACGGTCTTGCCGTTGACGCTGATTGCTTTGTGCGAAACCAGCTGACGGGACTCGGAACGGGTGGAACCGAAGCCCATACGGTAGACGACGTTGTCCAGACGGGACTCGAGCATCTGCAGCAGGTTCTCACCGGTGGCGCCTTTCTTCGAGGCAGCCGCTTGGTAGTAACCGCGGAATTGACGCTCCAGAACACCGTAGATACGACGAACTTTTTGTTTCTCGCGCAGCTGGGTACCGTAGTCGGACTGACGGCCACGGCGCTGGCCGTGGATACCTGGGGCTGCTTCGATGTTGCACTTCGATTCCAGAGCGCGAACGCCGCTCTTCAGGAACAGGTCAGTGCCTTCACGGCGAGACAGTTTGCATTTTGGACCAATGTAACGTGCCATTTATCTGTCTCCTGATTACACGCGACGCTTCTTCGGCGGACGGCACCCGTTATGCGGGATTGGCGTCACGTCGGTGATGCTGGCGATCTTGTAGCCGCAGCTGTTCAGTGCACGAACGGCGGATTCACGACCCGGACCTGGACCCTTGACGTTGACGTCGAGGTTTTTCAGGCCGTATTCCAGCGCAGCTTGACCAGCACGCTCAGCAGCGATCTGAGCTGCGAACGGGGTGGATTTGCGCGAACCACGGAAACCCGAACCACCGGAGGTCGCCCAGGACAGTGCGTTGCCCTGACGGTCGGTGATGGTCACGATGGTGTTGTTGAAAGACGCATGGATGTGGGCGATGCCATCAACCACTGTCTTTTTGACTTTTTTACGAGGACGAGCAGCAGGTTTTGCCATGTCTATATTCCTGGGCGATTACTTGCGGATCGGCTTACGCGGGCCCTTACGGGTGCGTGCGTTGGTCTTGGTGCGCTGACCGCGAACCGGCAGACCTTTACGATGACGCAGGCCGCGGTAGCAACCCAGGTCCATCAAGCGTTTGATCTTCATGTTGATGTCACGACGCAGGTCACCTTCGGTGGTGAACTTCGCAACTTCGCCACGCAGGGTTTCGATTTGCTCGTCGCTCAGATCCTTGATCTTTGCGGCTGGGTTGACACCAGCGTCTGCACAGATTTTCTGTGCAGTAGTGCGACCGACACCATAGATGTAGGTCAGCGAGATAACAGTATGCTTGTTATCTGGAATGTTGACGCCTGCAATACGGGCCATTCAGTGGGACTCCAATTGACAGCTACCTACGCCCCGGAAGCCAAGAAATAGGGCGCGAGATAATATCGCTGTAGAAACGAATAATCAACCCAGCAGCACACTAGCTGCTGGGTTTGACGCAGATCACACTCAGCCTTGGCGCTGCTTGTGACGCGGTTCCACGCTGCAGATCACGCGCACGATACCTTCGCGACGAATAATCTTGCAGTTGCGGCACAGCTTTTTCACCGATGCACGAACTTTCATTACCGACTCCTCGAACCTTAAGGGGCTAGATCAGCGCAGCAGACCGCTGCCGCCGTAGCCTTTCAGGTTGGCTTTCTTCATCAGGGATTCGTACTGGTGCGAAACGAGGTGCGATTGTACTTGGGACATGAAGTCCATCACAACCACTACCACAATCAGCAACGAGGTCCCGCCAAGGTAGAACGGCACGTTTGCAGCCACCACCAGGAACTGGGGCAGCAGGCACACGGCCATCATGTAAAGAGCACCGAACATGGTCAAACGGGTCAGAACGCCATCAATGTAGCGCGCCGACTGCTCACCAGGACGGATACCCGGAATAAAGGCACCGGACTTCTTCAGGTTTTCCGCTACGTCTTTCGGATTGAACATCAACGCTGTGTAGAAGAAGCAGAAGAAAATGATCCCTGCACTAAACAGCAGAATGTTCAACGGCTGACCAGGAGCGATCGACTGCGAGATGTCCTGCAACCAGCCCATACCTTCGGACTGACCGAACCAGGCACCCAGCGAAGCCGGGAACAGCAAGATGCTGCTCGCGAAAATGGCTGGGATTACGCCCGCCATGTTCACTTTCAGCGGCAGGTGGCTGGTCTGCGCAGCGAAGACCTTGCGGCCCTGCTGACGCTTGGCGTAGTGAACGGCGATACGACGCTGACCACGCTCAATGAACACCACGAAACCGATAATCGCTACTGCCAGCAAACCGATAGCGACCAGGGCGAAGATGTTGATATCGCCTGTACGCGCAGACTCGAAAGACTGCCCGATTGCTCTCGGAAGACCGGCAACGATACCTGCGAAGATCAACATCGAGATACCGTTGCCCACACCGCGCTCGGTGATCTGCTCACCCAGCCACATCATGAACATCGCGCCTGCCACGAAGGTGGAGACGGCGACGACATGGAAGCCGAGGCCAACAGAAAACGCCACGCCCTGGTTGGCCAGGCCAATGGACATGCCAATGGCTTGAACCAGCGCCAGGATTACGGTGCCGTAGCGGGTGTACTGGCTGATCTTGCGACGGCCAGCTTCACCTTCCTTCTTCAACTGCTCCAGCTGCGGGCTGACAGCGGTCATGAGCTGCATGATGATCGATGCCGAGATGTACGGCATGATCCCCAGTGCAAAGATGCTCATGCGCTCCAGCGCGCCGCCGGAAAACATGTTGAACAAGCTAAGAATGGTCCCCTCATTCTGCCGGAACAGATCCGCGAGACGGTCCGGGTTAATGCCTGGTACCGGGATGTGCGCGCCAATCCGATAGACGATGATCGCCATGAACAGAAAACGCAGACGAGCCCAGAGTTCCGACATCCCGCCCTTACCGAGCGAAGAGAGAGCACCTTGCTTAGCCATTTATTCCTCGAACTTGCCGCCAGCTGCTTCGATAGCCGCACGTGCACCTTTGGTGACGGCGATACCCTTGAGGGTGACTGCGCGAGTGACTTCGCCCGACAGCATGATTTTCACACGCTGTACGTGCTGGCCGATCACGTTGGCGTCCTTGAGGGACTGAACAGTGATCAGATCGCCTTCCACCTTGGCCAGCTCGGACAGACGCACTTCTGCGCGGTCCATGGCTTTCAGGGATACGAAGCCGAACTTCGGCAGGCGACGGTGCAGCGGCTGTTGACCGCCTTCGAAGCCTGGAGCAATGGTGCCACCGGAACGCGAAGTCTGACCTTTGTGACCACGGCCACCAGTCTTGCCCAGACCGCTACCGATACCACGGCCCGGACGGTGCTTCTCGCGACGGGAACCCGGCGCTGGACTCAGATCATTGAGTTTCATCGATTAACCCTCGACCTTCAGCATGTAGTAAGCCTTGTTGATCATCCCGCGGTTCTCGGGAGTATCCTGGACTTCTACAGTGTGACCGATACGACGCAGACCCAGACCCTTCACGCACAGTTTGTGGTTAGGGATACGGCCCGAGACGCTCTTGATCAGCGTAACTTTAACGGTTGCCATGATCAGCGGATCTCCTCAACAGTCTTGCCGCGCTTGGCAGCAATGGACTCAGGGGATTGCATGGCTTTCAGACCCTTGAAGGTGGCGTGTACCACGTTCACTGGGTTGGTCGAGCCGTAGCACTTGGCCAGGACGTTCTGAACGCCAGCAACTTCCAGGACGGCACGCATTGCGCCACCGGCGATGATACCGGTACCTTCCGAGGCAGGCTGCATGTAGACCTTCGAGGCGCCGTGGGCGGCCTTGGTGGCGTACTGCAGGGTGGTGCCTTTCAGGTCAACCTGAATCATGTTGCGACGAGCAGCTTCCATGGCTTTCTGGATCGCAGCTGGTACTTCGCGCGATTTGCCACGGCCGAAGCCAACGCGGCCTTTGCCATCACCTACCACGGTCAGCGCGGTGAAGGTGAAGATACGGCCGCCCTTGACGGTCTTGGCAACGCGGTTAACTTGAACCAGCTTCTCGATGTAGCCTTCGTCGCGCTTTTGATCGTTATTTGCCATAACTTAGAACTCCAGCCCGCCTTCACGAGCAGCATCAGCCAGCGCTTTGACGCGGCCATGGTACTTGAAGCCGGAACGGTCAAAGGCAACTTGAGATACACCGGCGGCTTTCGCACGCTCAGCTACCAGCTTGCCAACCTTAGTGGCCGCGTCGATGTTGCCGGTGGCACCATCACGCAGTTCTTTGTCCAAGGTCGAGGCACTTGCCAGAACCTTGCTGCCGTCGGCCGAGATGACCTGGGCGTAGATGTGCTGCGAGGAGCGGAACACGCACAGACGCACGGCTTCGAGCTCGTGCATTTTCAGGCGTGCTTTGCGAGCGCGACGCAGTCGAGTAACTTTTTTGTCGGTCATTTGCTAGGCCCTACTTCTTCTTGGCTTCTTTACGACGGACTACTTCATCCGCGTAACGCACACCCTTGCCCTTGTAAGGCTCTGGCGGACGGAAACCGCGGACTTCAGCGGCCACCTGACCTACCAGCTGCTTGTCGATACCCTTGATCAGGATGTCGGTCTGGCTAGGAGTTTCAGCGGTGATACCGGCTGGCAGTTCGTAATCCACTGGGTGCGAGAAGCCCAGAGCCAGGTTCAGGATGGTGCCCTTGGCCTGTGCCTTGTAACCAACACCGACCAGCTGGAGCTTGCGCTCGAAGCCTTGGCTTACGCCCTGGACCATGTTGTTCACCAGGGCGCGGGTGGTACCGGCCATGGCGCGAGCTTGCTGATCACCGTTGCGAGCGACGAAACGCAGCTCGCCAGCTTCTTCGGTAACTTCAACAGACGAGTGAACGTTCAGTTCGAGAGTGCCCTTGGCACCCTTCACCGAAAGCTGCTGACCGGCGAATTTGACTTCGACGCCTGCTGGCAGCTTAACGGGGTTCTTAGCGACGCGAGACATGCCTATCTCCCCTTAGAACACTGTGCACAGAACTTCGCCGCCGACACCGGCAGCGCGCGCAGCGCGGTCAGTCATCACACCTTTGTTGGTGGAGACGATAGACACGCCCAGACCGCCACGTACTTTCGGCAGGTCAGTGACGGCCTTGTACTGGCGCAGGCCTGGACGGCTGGTGCGCTTCAGTTCCTCGATGACCGGACGGCCTTCGAAGTACTTCAGTTCGATCGACAGGGAAGGCTTGGCTTCGCCGCTGACTTCGTAGCCGGCGATGTAACCTTCGTCTTTCAGTACTTTGGCAACCGCGACCTTCAGCGTGGAGGAAGGCATGCTTACGACAGACTTTTCAGCCATCTGGGCATTACGGATGCGAGTTAGCATGTCCGCTAACGGGTCCTGCATACTCATGGGCTAGATGCTCCTGATACAAGAATTATTAGCCTTGCGGCTATCACAACCACCCGAGCAGGCAGGGTAAAAAACCCAGGCTCAGGTGAGCCGGTCATTCTAGACACAAGGCAGAAACGAAACAAGCCCCATATAGGGGCTTGTTTCTTTGCGAGGTCACCGGCGGTCGGAAGATTTCTCCCCTTCCGCCGGCGGTCACGCCAACCGGGATTACCAGCTGGCCTTGACCAGACCTGGCACATCACCACGCATGGCGGCTTCGCGCAGCTTGTTACGGCCGAGGCCGAACTTGCGGTACACGCCGTGCGGACGACCGGTGATGCGGCAGCGGTTACGCATGCGCGAGGCGCTAGCGTCACGTGGCTGCTTCTGCAGAGCGACAACGGCAGCGAAACGCTCTTCTGGAGAGGCGTTCAGGTTGACGATGGTCGCTTTCAGCTCGGCACGCTTTTTAGCGTACTTGGCTACCGTGAGCTGACGCTTCAGCTCGCGGTTTTTCATGCTCTTCTTGGCCATTTTCCTACTCCAATCAGTTGCGGAACGGGAACTTGAAAGCACGCAGCAGAGCGCGGCCTTCGTCGTCCGAACGAGCAGTGGTGGTCAGGGTGATGTCCAAACCGCGCAGAGCATCGATCTTGTCGTAGTCGATTTCCGGGAAGATGATCTGCTCTTTCACGCCCATGCTGTAGTTGCCACGACCATCGAAGGACTTGGCATTCAGGCCGCGGAAGTCGCGAACCCGAGGCAGGGAGATCGCCAGCAGGCGGTCCAGGAATTCGTACATCTTGTCGCTACGCAGGGTCACCTTGACGCCGATCGGCCAGCCTTCGCGGACTTTGAAGCCAGCGATGGATTTGCGAGCGAAAGTCACGACCGGCTTTTGACCGGTGATCTTTTCCAGGTCAGCTACAGCGTGCTCGATGACTTTCTTGTCGCCGATCGCTTCGCCCAGACCCATGTTCAGGGTGATTTTGGTAACGCGAGGAACTTCCATCACGTTCGACAGCTTAAGTTCTTCCTTAAGCTTAGGAGCGATTTCGTTCCGGTAAATCTCTTTCAGTCGTGCCATGGTCTTCTACCTAGCAGTGTTCAAGCATCAACCGCTTTTTGGGTCGACTTGAAGACACGAATTTTCTTACCTTCTTCTACTTTGAAACCAACGCGGTCAGCTTTGTTGGTTTCGCTGTTGAAGATGGCAACGTTGGAAGCGTGCAGTGGCGCTTCTTTCTCGACGATACCGCCCTGGACGCCCGCCATCGGGTTAGGCTTGGTATGACGCTTGACCAGGTTGACACCACCGACGACCAGACGGTCATCAGCGAGAACCTTCAGCACCTTACCGCGCTTACCTTTGTCTTTGCCGGCGATCACGATGATCTCGTCGTCACGACGAATCTTTTGCATGTCGGATCTCCTTAGAGCACTTCAGGGGCGAGCGAGACGATCTTCATGAACTTCTCGGTACGAAGTTCACGGGTCACTGGCCCGAAGATGCGAGTGCCGATCGGCTCTTGCTTGGTGTTCAGCAGAACAGCAGCGTTGCCGTCGAAACGAATGATGGAACCGTCAGCGCGACGTACACCGTGACGGGTACGGACGACAACAGCAGTCATCACTTGGCCTTTTTTGACCTTACCGCGCGGAATTGCTTCCTTGACGGTTACCTTGATGATGTCACCGATGCCGGCGTAACGGCGGTGCGAACCGCCGAGCACCTTGATGCACATGACGCGACGAGCGCCGCTGTTATCGGCCACATCGAGCATGGATTGAGTCTGAATCATAAAATTTCTCCGACCCCTAGCCCTTAGACTTCAACAGCGCGTTCGAGGACTTCAACCAGTGCCCAGGACTTGGTCTTGGCCAGCGGACGGGTTTCGCGAATGGAAACCTTGTCGCCGATCTTGCACTGGTTGGCTTCGTCGTGCGCGTGCAGCTTAGTCGAACGCTTAACGTATTTACCGTAGATCGGGTGCTTTACGCGACGCTCGATCAGAACGGTGATGGTCTTGTCCATTTTGTCGCTGACGACACGGCCAGTCAGCGTACGGACGGTTTTTTCAGCTTCAGCCATGATCACTTACCTGCCTGCTGGTTGAGCACAGTTTTCACGCGAGCGATGTCACGCTTAACTTGCGAGAGCAGGTGCGACTGCCCCAACTGGCCAGTTGCTTTCTGCATGCGCAGATTGAACTGGTCGCGCAGCAAGCCGAGCAGTTGCTCATTCAGTTGCTGTGCGGATTTTTCACGAAGTTCATTCGCTTTCATCACATCACCGTCCGCTTAACAAAGGAGGTGGCGAGAGGCAGCTTTGCAGCGGCCAGGGCGAAAGCTTCGCGCGCCAGCTCTTCAGAAACACCCTCGATCTCGTACAGGACTTTGCCTGGCTGAATCTGGGCAACCCAGTATTCCACGGAACCCTTACCTTTACCCATCCGCACTTCGAGAGGCTTCTTGGTAACCGGCTTGTCCGGGAACACACGGATCCAGATCTTGCCGCCACGCTTAACGTGACGGGTCAGGGCACGACGCGCCGACTCGATCTGGCGAGCGGTGAGACGACCGCGGGCGACAGCTTTCAGAGCGAACTCGCCGAAGCTGACCTTGCTACCGCGCAGTGCCAGACCACGGTTGTGGCCAGTCATCTGCTTGCGGAATTTTGTACGCTTTGGTTGCAACATTTGGCGTACCCCTTACTTAGCAGCTTTTTTACGAGGCGCTGGTGCTTGAGGCTTCAGCTCTTCCTGGCGACCACCAATCACTTCGCCTTTGAAGATCCAAACCTTGACACCGATCACACCGTAGGTGGTGTGAGCTTCGTAGGTGTTGTAGTCGATATCGGCACGCAGGGTGTGCAGGGGCACACGACCTTCGCGATACCACTCGGTACGTGCGATCTCGGCACCGCCGAGACGACCGCTCACCTGGATCTTGATGCCCTTGGCACCAATACGCATGGCGTTCTGTACGGCGCGCTTCATGGCGCGACGGAACATTACGCGGCGTTCCAGCTGCTGGGCTACGCTCTGAGCAACCAGCATAGCGTCGAGTTCCGGCTTGCGGATCTCTTCGATGTTGATGTGCACAGGCACACCCATCTGCTTGGTCAGGTCCTGACGCAGCTTCTCAACATCTTCACCTTTCTTGCCGATAACGATACCGGGACGAGCGGTGTGGATGGTGATGCGTGCAGTTTGAGCCGGACGATGAATATCGATACGGCTTACGGACGCGCTTTTTAGTTTGTCTTGGAGGTACTCACGAGTTTGCAGATCCTTCAGCAGGTAATCTGCGTAAGTCGCGCCGTCTGCGTACCAGACGGAGGTGTGCTCCTTGACGATTCCCAGGCGAATGCCAGTGGGATGTACTTTCTGACCCATCTGATCGACTCCGTTACTTGTCCGCAACCTTGACAGTGATATGGCAAGACCGCTTGACGATGCGATCAGCGCGGCCTTTGGCACGCGGCATGATGCGCTTCAGCGAACGCCCTTCGTTGACGAAGACGGTGGAGACCTTCAGGTCATCAACGTCTGCGCCTTCGTTGTGTTCGGCGTTGGCAACGGCCGACTCGAGGACTTTCTTCATGATTTCAGCGGCTTTTTTGCTGCTGAAGGCCAACAGGTTGAGCGCTTCGCCCACCTTCTTCCCGCGGATCTGGTCGGCGACCAAGCGGGCTTTCTGGGCGGAGATGCGAGCGCCCGACAACTTAGCGGCTACTTCCATTTCCTTACCCCTTAACGCTTGGCTTTCTTGTCAGCCACGTGCCCGCGATAGGTGCGGGTACCGGCGAACTCGCCCAGTTTGTGGCCGACCATGTCTTCGTTCACGAGAACTGGGACGTGTTGGCGACCGTTGTGTACCGCGATGGTCAGACCGACCATTTGTGGCAGGATCATCGAACGGCGCGACCAGGTTTTAACTGGCTTGCGATCGTTCTTCTCCACCGCCACTTCGACCTTCTTCAACAGGTGAAGATCGATAAAAGGACCTTTTTTCAGAGAACGTGGCACTGTCGTATCCCTCTAGTTACTTGCGACGACGGACGATCATGTTGTCGGTACGCTTATTACCACGGGTTTTAGCACCCTTGGTTGGGAAGCCCCATGGCGATACCGGATGACGACCACCGGAGGTACGACCTTCACCACCACCATGCGGGTGGTCAACCGGGTTCATGGCAACACCACGAACGGTTGGGCGAACGCCGCGCCAGCGTTTGGCACCAGCTTTACCCAGCGAACGCAGGCTGTGCTCGGAGTTCGAGACTTCGCCCAGGGTCGCACGGCACTCAGCCAGGACTTTACGCATTTCACCAGAGCGCAGACGCAGGGTCACGTAGACACCTTCGCGAGCGATCAGCTGAGCCGAAGCACCAGCGGAACGAGCGATCTGAGCACCTTTACCCGGCTTCAGTTCGATGCCGTGAATGGTGCTACCCACTGGGATGTTGCGCAGCTGCAGGGAGTTACCGGCCTTGATTGGGGCCAGGGCACCTGCGATCAGCTGGTCGCCAGCGCTCACGCCTTTAGGGGCGATGATGTAGCGACGCTCACCGTCTGCGTAGCACAGCAGGGCGATGTGAGCAGTACGGTTCGGGTCGTATTCGATACGCTCGACGGTGGCTGGAATGCCATCCTTGTCGTTGCGACGGAAGTCGACCAGACGGTAATGCTGCTTATGACCACCACCCACGTGACGCGTGGTGATGCGGCCATTGTTGTTACGACCACCAGACTTCGATTTCTTCTCGATCAGCGGTGCGTGAGGAGCGCCTTTGTGCAGCTCCTTGTTGACCACCTTGACCACAAAACGGCGGCCAGGGGAAGTCGGTTTGCATTTAACGATTGCCATGATGCACCCCTTCCTTACTCAGCACTGCTGCTGAAATCGAGATCTTGGCCTGGCTGAAGGGAGACGATCGCCTTCTTCCAGTCATTACGCTTGCCCAGACCACGTGCGGTACGCTTGGTTTTACCCAGAACGTTAACAGTCGACACGTTTTCAACTTTTACGTTGAACAGGCCTTCGACAGCTTTCTTGATTTCCAGCTTGGTTGCATCGGTAGCAACCTTGAATACGAACTGGCCTTTCTTCTCAGCCAGAACGGTAGCCTTCTCGGAAACGTGCGGGCCAAGGAGGACTTTGAATACGCGTTCCTGGTTCATCCCAGCAGCTCCTCGAATTTCTTCACGGCCGAGACGGTGATCAACACCTTCTCGTATGCGATCAGACTGACCGGGTCGGAACCTTGAACGTCACGTACATCGACGTGCGGCAGGTTGCGAGCAGCCAGGTACAGGTTCTGATCAACAGCGTCCGAAACGATCAGAACATCGCTCAGACCCATGCCGTTCAGCTTGTTCAGCAGGTCTTTGGTTTTCGGCGCTTCAACAGCGAAGTCCTGAACCACGACCAGACGGTCGCTACGCACCAGCTCAGCGAGGATGGAGCGCAGAGCTGCGCGATACATCTTCTTGTTGAGCTTCTGCGAGTGATCCTGAGGACGAGCTGCGAAGGTTACACCACCGCCACGCCAGATCGGACCACGGGTAGTACCGGCACGAGCACGGCCAGTACCTTTCTGACGCCATGGGCGCTTACCGCCACCGGCCACGTCAGAACGGGTCTTCTGCTGCTTGGTGCCCTGACGGCCGCCGGCCATGTAGGCCACGACTGCTTGGTGTACCAGCGTCTCGTTGAATTCGCCACCGAAAGTCAGTTCGGAAACTTCGATCGCCTGAGCGTCATTTACATTAAGTTGCATGTCAGTTTCCCCTTACCCGCGAGCCTTGACAGCTGGACGCACAACCACGTCGCCGCCAGTAGCGCCTGGAACGGCACCCTTGATCAGCAGCAGGTTGCGTTCAGCGTCTACGCGTACTACTTCCAGGGACTGCACAGTCACGCGCTCAGCGCCCATGTGACCGGACATTTTCTTGCCCTTGAATACACGACCAGGAGTCTGGCACTGGCCGATGGAGCCAGGGACACGGTGCGATACGGAGTTACCGTGGGTGTTATCTTGACCACGGAAGTTCCAGCGCTTGATGGTACCGGCGAAGCCTTTACCTTTGGACTGACCGGTTACGTCTACCAGCTGGCCTGCAGTGAAGAGTTCAGCTTTGATCAGATCGCCAGCCTGGAAATCGCCTTCTTCAAGACGGAACTCCCAGACACCGCGACCAGCGGCAACGTTGGCCTTGGCAAAGTGGCCAGCCTGAGCGGCGGTCACACGCGAAGCACGACGCTCGCCGACAGTGACTTGCACTGCACGGTAGCCATCAGTTTCTTCGGTTTTGAACTGGGTGACGCGATTCGGCTCGATCTCAATGACCGTGACCGGAATGGAGACACCTTCTTCGGTGAAAATACGGGTCATACCCGCTTTTCGACCGACTACACCAATAGTCATGTTGTAAACCTCATGAGTGTACGGGGCTTTCACCCGCTATGGCCGCCCATTTCAGAGCGTTACACGACCAGACCGAAGTCTTAGCCGAGGCTGATCTGTACTTCCACGCCGGCCGCCAGATCAAGCTTCATCAGCGCGTCAACGGTTTTATCCGTTGGCTGGACGATGTCCAGAACACGCTTATGAGTGCGAATCTCGTACTGGTCACGCGCGTCTTTGTTGACGTGCGGGGAGACCAGAACGGTGAAACGCTCTTTGCGGGTAGGCAGTGGAATTGGACCACGCACTTGTGCACCAGTACGTTTCGCGGTTTCCACGATTTCCTGGGTGGATTGGTCGATCAGGCGATGGTCGAAAGCCTTCAACCTGATACGGATTTGCTGATTTTGCATTGGATTTCAGACTCCAGGCTGTTCCCAACGGACGCACTACGCCCGCTAAAAGGAGGCGTGATTCTATAGACGCCCCAATTTAGTGTCAACCCAATAAAAAAAGCCCCCGCTGAGCGGGGGCTTTTTCAATCGGTCGAGTGATTACTCGATGATTTTGGCTACGACGCCGGCGCCGACGGTACGACCGCCTTCACGGATGGCGAAGCGCAGACCGTCTTCCATTGCGATGGTCTTGATCAGGGTGACAGTCATCTGAATGTTGTCACCTGGCATTACCATTTCAACGCCTTCCGGCAGTTCGCAGTTACCGGTCACGTCAGTGGTACGGAAGTAGAACTGAGGACGGTAGCCTTTGAAGAACGGAGTGTGACGACCGCCTTCTTCCTTCGACAGAACGTAGACTTCTGCGGTGAACTTGGTGTGCGGCTTGACCGAACCTGGCTTGACCAGAACCTGGCCACGCTCAACGTCGTCACGCTTGGTACCACGCAGCAGGACGCCGCAGTTCTCGCCAGCACGACCTTCGTCCAGCAGCTTGCGGAACATCTCAACGCCGGTGCAGGTGGTGGTGGTGGTGTCACGCAGACCAACGATTTCCAGCGGGTCTTGAACGCGAACGATACCGCGCTCGATACGGCCGGTAACAACGGTACCGCGACCGGAGATCGAGAACACGTCTTCGATTGGCATCAGGAACGGCTTGTCGATAGCACGCTCTGGCTCTGGGATGTAGCTGTCCAGAGTTTCAACCAGCTTCTTGACAGCGCTGGTGCCCATTTCGTTGTCGTCTTTGCCTTCCAGGGCCATACGAGCCGAACCGATGATGATCGGAGTGTCGTCGCCTGGGAAGTCGTAGGTGGACAGCAGGTCGCGAACTTCCATCTCGACCAGTTCCAGCAGCTCAGCGTCGTCTACCAGGTCAGCCTTGTTCAGGAAGACCACGATGTACGGAACGCCAACCTGACGGGACAGCAGGATGTGCTCACGGGTTTGTGGCATCGGACCATCGGCGGCCGAGCAAACCAGGATCGCGCCGTCCATCTGGGCAGCACCGGTGATCATGTTCTTCACGTAGTCAGCGTGACCTGGGCAGTCAACGTGAGCGTAGTGACGAATGTTCGAGTTGTACTCGACGTGCGCGGTGTTGATGGTGATACCGCGAGCTTTTTCTTCCGGAGCCGAGTCGATCTTGTCGAACTCAACGACGGCCGAACCGAAAACTTCGGAGCAGACGCGGGTCAGAGCTGCGGTCAGAGTGGTCTTACCGTGGTCAACGTGGCCGATAGTGCCGACGTTAACGTGGGGAAGGGAACGATCAAATTTTTCTTTAGCCACGACAGTGAACCTCTTGCCTAAAGGGGATTAGCCTTGTTTTTTAACGAGTGCTTCGACGATGTTCGACGGAGCTTCGGCGTATTTGGAGAATTCCATGGAGTAGCTTGCGCGACCCTGAGACATGGAACGAACGTCGGTCGCGTAACCGAACATCTCTCCGAGCGGCACCTCAGCAGTGATTACCTTGCCGGACACCGAGTCTTCATTACCCTGGATCATCCCACGACGACGGCTCAGGTCACCCATCACGTCACCCAGGTAATCTTCCGGGGTTACAACTTCGACCTTCATGATCGGTTCGAGGACCACGCCACCGCCCTTCTGGGCCAGTTGCTTGGTGGCCATCGAAGCAGCGATTTTGAACGCCATTTCGTTGGAGTCGACGTCGTGGTACGAACCGTCGAATACCGTGGCCTTCAGGCCGAGCAGCGGATAGCCGGCAACAACGCCGTTTTTCATCTGCTCTTCGATGCCCTTCTGGATCGGGGCGATGAATTCCTTAGGAATCACACCACCAACGACTTCGTTGGAGAACACCAGACCTTCGGTGATATTGCCTTTGTCGTCCACGTCCGGCTCCGAGAAACGGATCCAGCAGTGACCGAACTGACCACGACCACCCGACTGACGAACGAACTTGCCTTCGATCTCGACGTTGGACTTGGTGATCTTCTCGCGGTACGAAACCTGCGGCTTGCCGACGTTGCACTCGACGTTGAACTCGCGCTTCATGCGGTCAACGAGGATGTCCAGGTGCAGCTCACCCATACCGGAGATGATGGTCTGGCCGGTTTCTTCGTCGGTCTTGACGCGGAACGACGGGTCTTCCTGGGCCAGCTTGCCCAGTGCGATACCCATCTTCTCCTGGTCAGCCTTGGTTTTCGGCTCTACGGAGAGCGAGATTACCGGCTCAGGGAAGTCCATACGCTCGAGGATGATCGGCTTGTCGGCGTTGCACAGGGTGTCACCGGTGGTGACGTCCTTCATGCCGATCAGAGCAGCGATGTCACCAGCGCGTACTTCTTTAATCTCTTCACGCTGGTTGGCGTGCATCTGCACCATACGACCAACGCGCTCTTTCTTGCCCTTGACCGAGTTGATGACGGAGTCACCGGAGGTCAGGAAGCCCGAGTAAACGCGGACGAAGGTCAGAGTACCAACGAACGGGTCGGTGGCAATCTTGAACGCCAGGGCCGAGAACGGCTCGTTGTCGTCAGCAGGACGCTCATCGTACTGTTCTGCGGTAACTTCGTCCTTCGGCACGTCGATCAGGTCAGGGTGGATACCCTTGATCGCCGGGATTTCGGTCGGAGCAGGCAGGAAGTCGATAACGGCGTCGAGAACCAGGGGAACACCCTTGTTCTTGAACGACGAACCGCAGACAGCAGGAACGATCTCGCTCGCCAGGGTACGGGCGCGCAGACCAGCCTTGATGTCTTCGACGGACAGGTCACCTTCTTCAAGGTACTTGTTCATCAGCTCTTCGTTGGCCTCGGCAGCAGCTTCGACCATGTTGCTGCGCCATTCGTTGGCCAGGTCCACCAGCTCGGCAGGAATTTCTTCCTCGCGGTAGGTAGTACCTTTGTCGTCGTCGTTCCAGTAGATGGCTTTCATCTTGATCAGGTCAACCTGACCCTGGAAGTCGTCTTCTGCACCGATAGCCAGCTGGACCGGAACCGGGGTGTGACCCAGGCGGTTCTTGATCTGGCCGATAACGCGCAGGAAGTTGGCACCAGCACGGTCCATCTTGTTCACGTAAACAACACGTGGAACGCCGTACTTGTTGGCTTGACGCCATACGGTTTCGGACTGCGGCTCAACGCCGGAGGTACCGCAGAACACAACGACCGCGCCGTCGAGTACGCGCAGCGAACGCTCTACTTCAATGGTGAAGTCAACGTGGCCGGGGGTATCGATGACGTTTACGCGGTAGTTGTCGTACTGACCACGGGAACCTTTCCAGAAGGTGGTAACGGCAGCGGAGGTAATGGTGATACCGCGCTCCTGCTCCTGCACCATCCAGTCGGTGGTCGCGGCGCCGTCATGCACCTCGCCCATCTTGTGGCTCAGACCTGTGTAGAACAGGATCCGCTCGGTAGTGGTGGTCTTGCCCGCGTCAACGTGGGCACAGATACCAATGTTACGGTAGCGGTTAATTGCTGTAGTACGAGCCATAAAGCCCTCGCAAAATGATTGATGCTTGAATTAGAAGCGGTAGTGCGAGAACGCTTTGTTGGCTTCAGCCATACGGTGAACGTCTTCACGCTTCTTGACTGCAGCACCTTTGCCTTCGGCAGCATCCAGCAGTTCACCGGCCAGGCGCAGGGCCATCGACTTCTCGCCGCGCTTGCGGGCGTAGTCTACGAGCCAGCGCATTGCCAGAGCGTTACGACGGGATGGACGAACTTCAACCGGGACCTGGTAAGTGGCACCGCCAACACGGCGGGACTTAACTTCGACCAGCGGAGCGATGGCGTCGAGAGCTTTCTCGAAGATTTCCAGGGGGTCGCTGTTCTTGCGTGCTTTGACGGTATCCAGGGCACCGTAAACGATGCGCTCGGCTACGGCCTTCTTGCCGCTTTCCATCACGTGGTTCATGAACTTGGCGAGGATCTGGGATCCGTACTTCGGATCGTCAAGGATCTCACGTTTTGCTGCTACACGACGTCTTGGCATGATAAGCCCTCAAACGGTCTTCAGGTTAGCCCGGGACGTGGGTCTTCGACCCCTGCCCGACCTTACTCTTATCGACTCAAAAAAATGGATGTCTGCAAACGGCCGATTACTTCGGACGCTTGGTACCGTACTTCGAACGACCCTGGTTACGGCCTTTGACGCCCGAAGTATCCAGAGAGCCGCGAACGGTGTGGTAACGAACACCTGGCAAGTCTTTTACACGGCCGCCACGGATCAGGACGACGCTGTGCTCTTGCAGGTTGTGGCCTTCACCACCGATGTACGAGGAAACCTCGAAACCGTTGGTCAGACGCACACGGCATACTTTACGCAGTGCCGAGTTAGGTTTTTTCGGCGTAGTGGTGTACACGCGGGTGCACACGCCACGACGTTGCGGGCAGTTCTGCAGCGCAGGAACGTCCGATTTCTCGACCGAACGCTTACGCGGCTGACGTACCAGCTGGTTGATAGTTGCCATCTACTAGCTCCACTGATTGCCTTGCGACTCAATTGTCTTGCAAGAAAGCCAAAAATTGGCGAGACGGAGCCTCACCAAATTTAAGGGTACAAAAGTCTACGGAGGATCTTGCACCCAGTCAAGACGAGGCCCCGGCCCTCCCCGCCCGATCATCGGCAACATTTCATGTCATCGATGGTCGCACGGGGTTTGCCGGGGCCCTGCCCTGTACTTAGTTACCGCTGGAGTTCAGCGCTTCGGTCAGTGCGGCTTCCACCTCACTGGCGCTCACACGCAGCGGCTTGTCGGCTTCACGGCGGCGCTTGCGCTCGCTGTGATAGGCCAGACCGGTACCGGCCGGGATCAGACGACCCACGACCACGTTCTCTTTCAGGCCGCGCAGGTAATCGCGCTTGCCGGTAACGGCCGCTTCGGTCAGTACGCGGGTGGTTTCCTGGAAGGAAGCCGCGGAGATGAACGATTCGGTCGACAGCGAGGCCTTGGTGATACCCAGCAGCACACGGGTGAACTTCGAGATGAACTTGTCTTCGGCGGCGAGACGCTCGTTCTCGACCAGCACGTGAGTCAGTTCCATCTGGTCGCCCTTGATGAAGCTGGAGTCGCCCGACTCGGCGATCTCGACCTTGCGCAGCATCTGACGCAGGATGGTCTCGATGTGCTTGTCGTTGATCTTAACGCCTTGCAGACGGTAAACGTCCTGGATCTCGTTGACGATGTACTTCGCCAGCGCGCTGACACCCAGCAGACGCAGGATGTCGTGCGGATCGCTCGGGCCGTCGGAGATAACTTCGCCGCGGTTTACCTGTTCGCCTTCGAAGACGTTCAGGTGGCGCCACTTCGGAATCAGCTCTTCGTACGGATCGCTGCCATCGGTCGGGGTGATGACCAGACGGCGCTTGCCCTTGGTCTCTTTACCGAAGGCAATGGTGCCGCTGACTTCAGCCAGAATCGATGCTTCTTTCGGACGACGCGCTTCGAACAGGTCGGCAACACGTGGCAGACCACCGGTGATGTCACGGGTCTTCGAGGTTTCTTGCGGGATACGCGCAATAACATCACCGACGCCGATCTGAGCACCGTCAGCCACACCGACGAGGGCGTTGGCTGGCAGGAAGTACTGAGCAGGTACGTCGGTACCTGGCAGGTACAGATCCTTGCCATTGGCATCGACCATCTTGATGGCCGGACGGATTTCCTTGCCTGCGGCAGGGCGATCCTTGACGTCCAGGACTTCAATGTTGGTCAGACCGGTCAGTTCGTCGGTCTGGCGCTTGATGGTGATGTTTTCTTCCATGCCCACGAAGGTCACGGTACCTTTCAGCTCGGTAACGATCGGGTGGGTGTGCGGGTCCCACTTGGCGACGATGGCGCCAGCTTCGACCTTGTCACCTTCCTTGACCGAAATTACCGCACCGTAAGGCAGCTTGTAGCGCTCACGCTCACGACCGAATTCATCGGCAATGGCCAGTTCGCCGGAACGCGACACGGCAACCAGGTTGCCATCGGCACGCTCGACCTGCTTCAGGTTGTGCAGACGCACCATACCGCCGTTCTTCACCTGGACGCTGTCGGCAGCCGAAGTACGGCTTGCAGCACCACCGATGTGGAACGTACGCATGGTCAGCTGGGTACCCGGCTCACCGATCGACTGTGCAGCGATAACGCCGACAGCTTCACCGATGTTCACCTGGTGACCGCGAGCCAGGTCGCGACCGTAGCACTTGGCGCAGATGCCGTAGCGGGTTTCGCAGCTGATCGGCGAACGCACGACCACTTCGTCGATGCTGTTCAGCTCGATGAACTCGACCCACTGCTCGTCGACCAGGGTGCCGGCAGGAACGATGACGTCCTCGGTACCTGGCTTGAACACGTCACGGGCGATGACACGACCCAGTACGCGCTCACCCAGCGGCTCGACAACGTCGCCGCCTTCGATGTGCGGGGTCATCAGCAGGCCCTGATCGGTGCCGCAGTCGATCTCGGTCACGACCAGATCCTGGGCAACGTCCACCAGACGGCGAGTCAGGTAACCGGAGTTAGCTGTCTTCAGTGCGGTATCCGCCAGACCTTTACGAGCACCGTGAGTCGAGATGAAGTACTGCAGTACGCTCAGACCTTCACGGAAGTTCGCGGTGATCGGCGTCTCGATGATCGAGCCGTCCGGCTTGGCCATCAGGCCACGCATACCGGCCAGCTGACGGATCTGGGCCGCGGAACCACGAGCACCGGAGTCAGCCATCATGTACATCGAGTTGAAGGATTCTTGCTCGACTTCCTTGCCTTCGCGGTCGATGACCTTCTCTTTCGAGAGGTTGGCCATCATCGCCTTGGACACTTCGTCGTTCGCCTTCGACCACAAGTCGATGACCTTGTTGTACTTCTCGCCCTGGGTTACCAGGCCGGAGGCATACTGGCTCTCGATTTCCTTCACTTCATCGGTAGCGTTACCGATGATGCGGGCTTTCTCGTCCGGGATAACGAAGTCGTTAACACCGATGGAAACGCCGGAAATGGTCGAGTAAGCGAAACCGGTGTACATCAGCTGGTCAGCGAAGATAACGGTCTCTTTCAGACCAACCACGCGGTAGCACTGGTTGATCAGCTTGGAGATCGCCTTCTTCTTCATCGGCTGGTTGACCACGTCGTACGGCAGGCCTGCCGGTACAACCTGGAACAGCAGCGCACGGCCGACGGTGGTGTCGACGATGCGGGTGTTCTTGACTACCGAACCATCACGCTCTTTCACGGTTTCGTTGATACGAACCTTGATTTTCGCGTGCAGGGCAGCCTCGCCGGCGCGGAATACGCGGTCGACTTCCTGCAGGTCGGCGAATACGCGACCTTCGCCCTTGGCGTTGATGGCTTCACGGGTCATGTAGTACAGACCCAGTACAACGTCCTGCGACGGAACGATGATTGGCTCACCGTTGGCTGGCGACAGAATGTTGTTGGTCGACATCATCAGCGCGCGCGCTTCGAGCTGGGCTTCCAGCGTCAGCGGCACGTGAACGGCCATCTGGTCACCGTCGAAGTCGGCGTTGTACGCGGCGCAGACCAGCGGGTGCAGCTGAATCGCCTTACCTTCGATCAGTACCGGTTCAAAGGCCTGGATACCCAGACGGTGAAGGGTCGGTGCACGGTTGAGCAGTACGGGGTGTTCGCGAATCACTTCGGCGAGAACGTCCCACACCTCTGGCAGCTCGCGCTCGACCATCTTCTTGGCGGCCTTGATGGTGGTCGCCAGACCACGCATTTCCAGCTTGCCGAAAATGAACGGTTTGAACAGCTCGAGGGCCATCTTCTTCGGCAGACCGCACTGGTGCAGGCGCAGGGTCGGGCCTACGGTAATTACCGAACGACCGGAGTAGTCCACGCGCTTACCGAGCAAGTTCTGACGGAAGCGACCTTGCTTACCTTTGATCATGTCGGCCAGCGACTTCAGCGGACGCTTGTTCGAGCCAGTGATGGCGCGACCGCGACGGCCGTTGTCGAGCAGGGCGTCGACCGCCTCCTGCAGCATGCGCTTTTCGTTGCGCACGATGATGTCCGGCGCCGACAGATCGAGCAGGCGCTTCAGACGGTTGTTACGGTTGATCACCCGACGATACAGATCGTTCAGGTCGGAGGTCGCGAAGCGGCCGCCATCCAGCGGTACCAGCGGACGCAGGTCCGGCGGCAGAACTGGAAGGACGGTCAGGACCATCCACTCAGGCAGGTTGCCCGAGCCCTGGAAAGCTTCCATCAGCTTCAGGCGCTTGGACAGCTTCTTGATCTTGGTTTCCGAGTTGGTTTGCGGAATTTCTTCGCGCAGGCGGCCAATCTCGTGCTCCAGGTCGATAGCGTGCAGCAGCTCACGAACAGCCTCGGCACCCATGCGGGCGTCGAAGTCGTCACCGAACTCTTCCAGCGCTTCGAAGTACTGTTCGTCGTTGAGCAGCTGACCCTTCTCGAGGGTGGTCATGCCCGGGTCGATCACGACGTAGCTCTCGAAGTAGAGCACGCGCTCGATGTCACGCAGGGTCATGTCCATCAGCAGGCCGATACGGGACGGCAGCGACTTCAGGAACCAGATGTGGGCAACCGGCGAGGCCAGCTCGATGTGCGCCATGCGCTCACGGCGAACCTTGGCCAGGGCGACTTCAACGCCGCACTTCTCGCAGATCACACCACGGTGCTTCAGGCGCTTGTACTTGCCGCACAGGCACTCGTAGTCCTTGACTGGGCCAAAGATCTTGGCGCAGAACAGGCCGTCACGCTCAGGCTTGAACGTACGGTAGTTGATGGTCTCGGGCTTTTTGACTTCACCGAACGACCACGAACGGATCATTTCAGGCGACGCCAGACCGATACGGATGGCGTCGAACTCTTCGACTTGACCCTGGTTTTTCAGCAAATTCAGTAGGTCTTTCAAGGCCTTTCCTCCTGGCGGAGCAGGGAGTGGGCATCAGCTGCCGCACTCCCCTTCGCGTCACGTGTTATTCGGTTTCCAGATCGATGTCGATACCGAGCGAACGGATCTCTTTGATCAACACGTTGAAGGACTCGGGCATGCCCGGCTCCATACGGTGATCGCCATCCACGATGTTCTTGTACATCTTGGTACGGCCGTTCACGTCGTCCGACTTCACTGTGAGCATTTCTTGCAGGGTGTATGCCGCGCCGTATGCTTCCAGCGCCCACACTTCCATCTCCCCGAAACGCTGACCACCGAACTGCGCCTTACCACCCAGCGGCTGCTGGGTAACCAGGCTGTAAGAACCAGTGGAACGCGCGTGCATCTTGTCGTCCACCAAGTGGTTCAGCTTGAGCATGTACATGTAACCGACGGTCACAGGACGCTCGAACTTGTTGCCGGTACGGCCATCGAACAGCACCATCTGGCCGCTTTCTGGCAGGTCTGCCAGTTTCAGCATGGCCTTGATCTCGCTCTCCTTGGCACCGTCGAAGACTGGAGTGGCCATTGGCACGCCCTTCTTCAAGTTGTGCGCCAGGGCGAGGATCTCTTCGTCGGTGAACTCGTCCAGGTTCTCCTGACGACCACCGATCTCGTTGTAGATCTCGGTGAGGAAACCACGCAGCTCAGCGGCTTTGCGCTGCTCTTCGATCATGCGATCGATCTTCTCGCCCAGGCCCTTGGCCGCGAGGCCCAGGTGGGTTTCAAGGATCTGACCGACGTTCATACGCGAAGGTACGCCCAGCGGGTTCAGTACGACGTCGACCGGCGTACCGTTGGCGTCGTGCGGCATGTCTTCAACCGGCATGATCACCGAGACCACACCTTTGTTACCGTGACGACCGGCCATCTTGTCGCCCGGCTGGATGCGACGACGGATTGCCAGGTAGACCTTGACGATCTTAAGTACGCCCGGAGCGAGGTCATCGCCCTGCTGCAGCTTGCGCTTCTTGTCTTCGAACTTGTCGTCCAGCAGACGGCGGCGGTCGACGATGTACTGCTGAGCCTTTTCCAGCTGCTCGTTCAGTGCATCTTCAGCCATGCGCAGCTTGAACCACTGGCCGTGCTCCAGACCGTTCAGCACGTCGTCAGTGATCACGGTGCCTTTCTTCAGGCCCGCACCACCGTCAACCACCTGGCCGTTCAGCGCGGAACGCAGACGCTCGAAGGTTGCGCCTTCAACGATGCGGAACTCTTCGTTCAGGTCCTTGCGGATCTCGTCCAGCTGCATCTTCTCGATGGACAGGGCGCGGCTGTCGCGCTCAACGCCATCACGGGTGAAGACCTGTACGTCGATGACGGTACCCTTGGTGCCGGTCGGCACGCGCAGGGAGGTGTCTTTGACGTCGCTGGCCTTCTCACCGAAGATCGCGCGCAGCAGTTTTTCTTCCGGCGTCAGCTGGGTCTCGCCTTTCGGGGTGACCTTGCCGACCAGGATGTCGCCAGCGCCGACTTCGGCACCTACGTAGACGATACCGGCTTCGTCCAGCTTGTTCAGCGCAGCTTCACCCACGTTCGGGATGTCCGCGGTGATTTCCTCTGGGCCAAGCTTGGTGTCACGGGCCACACAGGTCAGTTCCTGGATGTGGATCGTGGTGAAGCGGTCTTCCTGAACCACACGCTCCGACAGACAGATGGAGTCTTCGAAGTTGAAACCGTTCCAGGCCATGAACGCGATGCGCATGTTCTGACCCAGCGCCAGTTCACCCATGTCGGTGGACGGGCCGTCAGCCATGATGTCGTTGCGCTTGACCACGTCACCCTTGCTCACCAGCGGACGCTGGTTGATGCAGGTGTTCTGGTTGGAACGGGTGTATTTGGTCAGGTTGTAGATGTCGACACCGGCTTCACCGGTTTCTACTTCGTCATCGGCAACACGTACCACGATGCGGCTGGCATCGACGGAGTCGATCACGCCGCCACGACGGGCCACGACGCAGACGCCGGAGTCACGGGCAACGTTGCGCTCCATGCCGGTACCGACCAGCGGCTTGTCGGCGCGCAGAGTAGGTACAGCCTGACGCTGCATGTTCGAACCCATCAACGCACGGTTGGCGTCGTCGTGCTCGAGGAACGGAATCAGCGACGCAGCAACCGAAACTACCTGCTTCGGCGAAACGTCCATCAGGGTGACGTCTTCCGGCGCCTTGACGGTGAATTCGTTCAGGTGACGGACCGCTACCAGCTCGTCGATCAGCTGCTTCTTCTCGTTCATCGCGGCCGAAGCCTGGGCGATGACGTGATCCGCTTCTTCGATCGCCGACAGGAACACGATGTCGTCGCTGACCACACCCTCTTTCACCACGCGGTACGGGCTTTCCAGGAAGCCGTACTGGTTGGTGCGGGCGTAGGCCGCCAGGGAGTTGATCAGACCGATGTTCGGGCCTTCCGGCGTTTCGATCGGGCACACGCGGCCGTAGTGGGTCGGGTGTACGTCACGGACTTCGAAGCCGGCACGCTCACGGGTCAGACCGCCAGGGCCGAGTGCAGAGACGCGGCGCTTGTGGGTGATCTCGGAGAGCGGGTTGTTCTGGTCCATGAACTGCGAGAGCTGGCTGGAGCCGAAGAACTCTTTCACCGCCGCCGCAACCGGCTTGGCGTTGATCAGGTCTTGCGGCATCAGGCCTTCGCTTTCAGCCATCGACAGACGCTCTTTGACCGCACGCTCTACGCGCACCAGGCCAACGCGGAACTGGTTCTCGGCCATCTCGCCGACGCAACGGACACGACGGTTACCCAGGTGGTCGATGTCGTCGACGATGCCTTTGCCGTTACGGATGTCGACCAGGGTCTTGAGAACCTCGACGATATCTTCCTTGCTCAGCACGCCCGAACCTTCGATCTCGGTACGACCGATACGACGGTTGAACTTCATGCGGCCAACGGCGGACAGGTCGTAACGCTCGGCGCTGAAGAACAGGTTGTTGAACAGGGTCTCGGCGGCGTCCTTGGTTGGCGGCTCGCCCGGACGCATCATGCGGTAGATCTCGACCAGCGCTTCCAGTTGGTTGCTGGTGGTGTCGATCTTCAGGGTGTCCGAAATGAACGGACCGCAGTCGATGTCGTTGGTGTACAGCGTTTCGATGCGAACGACCTGAGCCTTGGCGACCTTGACCAGCAGGTCGGTGGTCAGCTCGGTGTTGCACTCGGCCAGGATCTCGCCGGTAGCCGGGTGCACGATCGCCTTGGCGGTGGTGCGGCCCAACATGTATTCCAGCGGCACGTCCAGCTGTTTCACGCCAGCCTTTTCCAGCTGGTTGATGTGGCGTGCGGTGATACGACGGCCCTGCTCGACGATGACCTTGCCGGAATCGTCGTGGATGTCCATGACCGCGACTTCACCACGCAGACGCTGAGGCACCAGCTCCAGGCTCAGTTTTTCGCCGGAAACGTGGAAAACGTTGGTGGTGTAGAAGGTGTTCAGAACCTCTTCGGTGCTGTAACCCAGGGCGCGCAGCAGTACCGAGGCCGGCAGCTTGCGGCGACGGTCGATACGAACGAACACGCAGTCCTTCGGGTCGAACTCGAAGTCCAGCCACGAACCGCGGTAAGGGATGATGCGTGCGGAGTACAGCAGCTTGCCCGAGCTGTGGGTCTTGCCGCGGTCGTGGTCGAAGAAGACACCCGGCGAACGGTGCAGCTGGGAGACGATCACACGCTCGGTACCGTTGATAACGAAGGTACCGTTCTCAGTCATCAGGGGGATTTCACCCATGTAGACTTCTTGCTCTTTGATGTCCTTGATCGCTTTGTTCGACGATTCCTTGTCGAAGATGATCAGGCGCACCTTCACCCGCAGCGGGACCGCGAAGGTCACACCGCGCAGGACACATTCCTTCACATCGAAGGCCGGCTCACCCAGGCGGTAGCCGACGTACTCCAGGGCAGCATTGCCGGAGTAGCTGATGATCGGGAATACCGATTTGAAGGCCGCATGCAGGCCGATGTCGCGGAACTGGTCCTTGGATGCTCCTGCCTGCAGGAATTCGCGATACGAATCCAGCTGGATTGCCAGGAGGTAAGGCACGTCCATGACGTCCGGCAACTTGCTAAAGTCCTTGCGGATACGTTTTTTCTCAGTGTATGAGTAAGCCATCAGCATTCCCCAGCTTGGTCACCTGCTTGTTTGGCATCTCCCGGCGGGAGCAGCCAGAAAATCGTGCAAACCCCTTGGTTTGCGCCACCCTCATGGTGGTTACTGCTCGTTATCGGGGCCGACCTGATCGGCCACCAATAACGGAAAAAGGCCGGTGGCATAAGCCACCAGCCATCAGCCCTTCGCTTAACGCTCAGGCTGGCATCGCACAGTCGAAATTACTTCAGCTCGACTTTGGCGCCTGCTTCTTCCAGCTTCTTCTTAGCGTCTTCAGCGGCTTCTTTCGAAACGCCTTCAGCTACAACCTGAGGAGCGCCATCGACTTTCTCTTTGGCTTCTTTCAGGCCCAGACCGGTCAGCTCGCGAACGGCTTTAATGACGTTCACTTTCTTGTCGCCGGCTTCAACCAGAACAACGTTGAACTCGGTCTGCTCTTCAACAACGGCAGCAGCGGCAGCTGGGCCAGCAGCGGCAACAGCAGCGGTAACGCCGAAGGTTTCTTCCATTGCTTTGATCAGCTCAACAACTTCCAGAACGGTTTTCTGGCCGATTGCTTCGATGATTTGCTCGTTAGTCAGGGACATGACTTAAATCCTGTATTGGGGTGACAGCCTAAGCAGCTATCAAATTAAACGTATGATTCGAAAGAGTTTCGCGCGCCTTAGGCGGCGGTTGCTTCTTTCTGGTCGCGAATAGCTGCCAGGGTGCGGGCCAGCTTGCTGGTAGCGCCTTGGATCACGCTCATCAGCTTCGCGATGGCCTCGTCGCGGGTCGGCAGGGTAGCCAACACGTCGATCTGGTTCGCTGCAATGAACTTGCCGTCAAACGCAGCTGCCTTGATCTCGAACTTGCTCTGACCCTTGGCGAACTCTTTGAACAGACGGGCAGCAGCGCCCGGGTGTTCGTTGGAGAAAGCGATCAGGGTAGGGCCAGTGAAGGCGTCGTTGAGGACACTGAATTCAGTGTCAGCAACAGCGCGCTTGAGCAGGGTGTTACGTACGACACGTACGTATACGCCAGCTTCACGAGCCTCTTTACGGAGTCCGGTCATTGCGCCTACAGTCACACCACGGGCATCAGCCACGACAGCGGACAGAGCGACTTTGGCAGCCTCGTTGACTTCAGCGACGATGGCCTTCTTGTCTTCGAGTTTAATTGCCACGGGTAAAACTCCTGCTTGTTACCGTTTCATCTGGCCGAAGCCGGATGTCGTTTTGGTGTCTGATTCGGTAAGGAACCGGGAGCACCATCTGCGTAGGCTGGTTGTTTAAGGCTTGCGCCGCCTACGGTCTTGGATAGCCCCCGCCAGGCAGGGACCCCAATTTTTGCTGCTGGCGGGCATGACACCCGCCAACATTGTCTTACACGCTCAGCGAGCTCTGATCGATGATCAGACCTGGGCCCATGGTGGTGCTCAGGGTAACGCGCTTGACGTAGATACCTTTCGAGGAAGCCGGCTTGATACGCTTCAGATCAGCGATCAGGGCTTCAACGTTTTCCTTCAGCTTGCCAGCTTCGAAGCCGACCTTGCCAACGGAGGTGTGGATGATACCGTTTTTGTCGGTGCGGTAGCGAACCTGACCAGCCTTGGCGTTTTTCACGGCAGTGGCTACGTCTGGCGAAACGGTACCGACTTTCGGGTTAGGCATCAGGCCGCGAGGACCCAGAACCTGACCCAGCTGACCCACAACGCGCATGGCATCAGGCGATGCGATAACAACGTCATAGTTCAGGTCGCCGGCTTTCATTTCGGCAGCCAGGTCATCCATACCTACACGGTCAGCGCCGGCAGCCAGAGCAGCCTCAGCAGCTGGACCCTGGGTGAAGACGGCAACGCGTACGGTCTTACCAGTGCCGTGTGGCAGCACGGTAGCGCTACGTACGACCTGGTCGGATTTACGCGGGTCAACACCGAGGTTTACGGCGATGTCATACGACTCGACGAATTTGGCGTTCGGCAGCGAAGCCAGCAGAGCTGCGGCTTCTTCGAAGTTGTAGGCCTTGCCTGCTTCGATTTTCTCGGCGATAGCCTTTTGGCGCTTGGTCAGCTTAGCCATTACACACCCTCCACGTTCAGGCCCATGCTGCGGGCAGAGCCAGCGATGGTGCGTACAGCAGCGTCCAGGTCAGCAGCGGTCAGATCAGCCTGTTTGGTTTTGGCGATCTCTTCCAGCTGAGCGCGGGTCACAGTACCGACCTTGACAGTGTTCGGGCGAGCCGAACCGCTGGTCAGGCCAGCAGCTTTCTTCAGCAGAACCGAGGCAGGGGTGCTCTTGGTTTCGAAGGTGAAGCTACGGTCACTGTAGACAGTGATGATCACAGGAGTCGGCAGGCCGGCTTCTTGACCCTGAGTACGGGCGTTGAAGGCCTTGCAGAATTCCATGATGTTCACACCGTGTTGACCCAGTGCTGGACCAACGGGTGGGCTAGGGTTGGCCTGGCCGGCCTTTACTTGCAGCTTGATGTAAGCCTGAATCTTCTTAGCCATGAGCTACTCCAATATCGGGTACAAACGCCAGATGGCTCCCCGGATGACTTGCGTTTTATCCCAGTGACGACAAAACCCCGCAGCACATAGGGCTGCGGGGTATGGGATGCTTCGTTCGGCTAGACCTTCTCGACCTGGCTGAACTCGAGCTCCACCGGAGTAGAGCGACCGAAAATGAGCACTGCAACCTGCAGACGGCTCTTCTCGTAGTTAACCTCTTCGACACTGCCATTAAAGTCGGCGAATGGTCCGTCAATGACGCGAACCACTTCACCCGGCTCGAACAGCGTCTTCGGCTTCGGCTTGTCACTACCATCGGCTACGCGACGCAGGATGGCCTCAGCCTCTTTATCGGTGATCGGCGCAGGCTTGTCTGCGGTACCGCCAATGAAACCCATGACGCGAGGGGTGTCCTTGACAAGGTGCCAAGTCCCTTCGTTCATTTCCATCTGGACCAGCACATAGCCAGGGAAGAATTTGCGCTCACTTTTGCGCTTCTGGCCGTTGCGCATTTCGACGACTTCTTCGGTCGGGACCAGAATCTCGCCGAACTCGTCTTCCATGCCAGCCAGCTTGACGCGCTCTACCAGGGAGCGCATCACATGCTTCTCGTAACCCGAGTAAGCATGCACTACGTACCAACGCTTAGCCACGGGACACCCTTAGCCAACAATCAAGGAGACCGCCCAGCCGAGCAGGGAGTCTAGCCCCCACAGCAGCAGTGCCATAACCAGAACAACAGCCACTACGATGAGCGTGGTCTGAGTGGTTTCTTGGCGGGTCGGCCACACGACTTTACGGATCTCAGTACGAGCTTCCTTCGCCAACGCAAAAAACGACTTACCCTTCGCAGTCTGCAGGGCAACAAAGCCAGCAGCCGCAGCCAGAGCAAGAAGCGCGAGAACGCGATACAGGATCGGCGATGCCGAGTAATACTGATTACCCACGACAGCAACAACCACCAAAGCTACTACAGCCAGCCACTTGAACAGATCAAAACGCGATTCTTGGGCTTCAGTTTTGGGGGTCATCGAGGAGGATCCTGTAATAAGAAAGCCATCACACCGAGGTGAATGGCAGGTCAGGAGGGAATCGAACCCCCAACCTACGGTTTTGGAGACCGTCGCTCTGCCAATTGAGCTACTGACCTGTAACGCTGTATCAGGCCGGCCATTATACCGGCCTGATTAAGTAAATCAACTACTTATTCGATAATTTTTGCTACGACGCCGGCGCCGACGGTACGACCGCCTTCACGGATGGCGAAGCGCAGGCCGTCTTCCATTGCGATGGTCTTGATCAGGGTGACAGTCATCTGAATATTGTCACCTGGCATTACCATTTCAACGCCTTCCGGCAGTTCGCAGTTACCGGTCACATCAGTGGTACGGAAGTAGAACTGAGGACGGTAGCCTTTGAAGAACGGAGTGTGACGACCGCCTTCTTCCTTCGACAGAACGTAGACTTCTGCGGTGAACTTGGTGTGCGGCTTGACCGAACCTGGCTTGACCAGAACCTGGCCACGCTCAACGTCGTCACGCTTGGTACCACGCAGCAGGACGCCGCAGTTCTCGCCAGCACGACCTTCGTCCAGCAGCTTGCGGAACATCTCAACGCCGGTGCAGGTGGTGGTGGTGGTGTCACGCAGACCAACGATTTCCAGCGGGTCTTGAACGCGAACGATACCGCGCTCGATACGGCCGGTAACAACGGTACCGCGACCGGAGATCGAGAACACGTCTTCGATTGGCATCAGGAACGGCTTGTCGATAGCACGCTCTGGCTCTGGGATGTAGCTGTCCAGAGTTTCAACCAGCTTCTTGACAGCGCTGGTGCCCATTTCGTTGTCGTCTTTGCCTTCCAGGGCCATACGAGCCGAACCGATGATGATCGGAGTGTCGTCGCCTGGGAAGTCGTAGGTGGACAGCAGGTCGCGAACTTCCATCTCGACCAGTTCCAGCAGCTCAGCGTCGTCTACCAGGTCAGCCTTGTTCAGGAAGACCACGATGTACGGAACGCCAACCTGACGGGACAGCAGGATGTGCTCACGGGTTTGTGGCATCGGACCATCGGCGGCCGAGCAAACCAGGATCGCGCCGTCCATCTGGGCAGCACCGGTGATCATGTTCTTCACGTAGTCAGCGTGACCTGGGCAGTCAACGTGAGCGTAGTGACGAATGTTCGAGTTGTACTCGACGTGCGCGGTGTTGATGGTGATACCGCGAGCTTTTTCTTCCGGAGCCGAGTCGATCTTGTCGAACTCAACGACGGCCGAACCGAAAACTTCGGAGCAGACGCGAGTCAGAGCTGCAGTCAGAGTGGTCTTACCGTGGTCAACGTGGCCGATAGTGCCGACGTTTACGTGAGGTAGGGAACGATCAAACTTTTCCTTAGCCATCGATACAGTCCTCCGCAGAAGAAATAGTCATACCGCTGATAAAACAAAGGCAGATATTTTCATATCTGCCTTGTTTATATGGAGCTCTTGAGCGGACTTGAACCGCTGACCTCACCCTTACCAAGGGTGTGCTCTACCAACTGAGCTACAAGAGCGAAACACTTTGCGCAACAACTGCAAACTTGGAGCGGGTAGCGGGAATCGAACCCGCATCATCAGCTTGGAAGGCTGAGGTTCTACCACTAAACTATACCCGCGGAGCTTGCGGCTCTCGCTAAAACTGGTGGAGGGAGAAGGATTCGAACCTTCGAAGCTCTCGCAACGGATTTACAGTCCGTCCCCTTTGGCCGCTCGGGAATCCCTCCAGATGTGGCCGGCATTCTATTTGGCTGCCGCCCTAGTGTCAAGCTTTTTTTCAAATTTTTTCAATCAAATCTGAAGGTTAGCCACTTTGACACTGCTTCTGGTTCTGCTACCTGAGTGGCGTTCCCTGTGAAGCGGGCGCCATTCTATCAAGCTATTCAGCAGTTGCAATACCCTCGCACAAAATAATTTTGTGTTTTAAGTCTTTGAAATCCTTGGAAAGAATGGCCAGCACCGACTGGTCCAGCAAACGCTCGCCTTCAGGGGCCACCTTGAGCCACAACCCGTCGGATCCGGGCAACTGTCCTGCGACCGGCTGCGAGGCGATATCGAGGCTCAGTAACCGCTGACGTAGCGCATCGAGCTGCTCCCGCCCAGCAAGCCCACCCACCACCAGGCATTCATCCCGGCGCCTGGCTGGTGTCGCAACTCCCGTTTCACGCAGCAGACGAATCTCTTGCTGGCTGCCTTTATATAAAGAGAGAGGTGCGACCTCTTTGACCCTCAGCGGAGCCTCCTGCTGATGCCATACGTAATAGAAAACGTTCAGCACCAGTAACAGCAGAAACAACCAGCGCATAGACACCTCAACTCAAAGGGCAGGCCATGGCCAGACCAACGAATACCAGATCCGGCACGATCCGCGCCTGGGGAACGGCTTCATGCACCAACGGGGCATCTCCCCCCGTGAGGAAAATCGTAAAGTCATCACCCCACAAGGCTTTCGCCTGCTCGATTTGCGTCCGGGCAAAACCCTGGAGCATCAGCACACAGCCACGCTCTACTGCCTCTACCGTAGAGCGCCCAGGAGCCAGGCTGCTAAGAGCACGCTCAGCCGATGCATCGTCATAGCGGATACGGCGCGTGTGGGTCCGCAACTGACTGCGCATAAGCGGCATGCCAGGGCAAATATACCCCCCCAGATGTTCACCATCGGCCGCAACAAAGTCCGCCTTGGCCGCAGTGCCGAAGTCAATGACCAGGCAAGCAGCCTTGGCCAAGTGGAAAGCGCCCAGGGCACCCAGCCAGCGATCCATGCCCAGGCGCTGGAAATCCTCATAGCCATTGCGCACCCCGGCCATTTCCTGCACCGGCTGAGCCACTTTAACGTCGATGGCGAAGGCTTGCTGAAGAAGAGCACAAAGTGCCGTAGTTTCTTCCTCGCTACGCACGCTGACCATTCGCCCTCCCGCCAGGTGCAAGCCAGGAAGCGCACCGATAGCAGCTACAAGGGCCTGGTCAGAGTCGACGATTCCGCCCCCACTGATAGCCGCATCTGCAGTGTGTATCACCCGCCATTTGATAAAGCTGTTCCCGCAGTCGAGCTCAAGAATCATCACGCAACCTCAGACTGAGCTCGCCACCGCTGAAGCTCTTTTCCACACCATCTACATCAAGACGCAAGCCGCCTTGACCATCCACACCTCGCGCCACCCCATCGATGCGGGTATTGCCTGCCACCAAGGAGACTTTGCGCCCCTGCCACAGGTGCGCTTGCTCCCACTCCTCCTGGAACGCGGCGAAGCCGTATCGGCGATGACGCGCCAGTTCGTGCTGCAGCTGCTGACTGAGCAAAGCAACCAATTTATTACGATCAACCACCAGACCAGCTTCGCTACGCATGGAGGTCCATTGCTGGTCGATCTGCTCACTGGACTGCATATTCACATTGATGCCGATACCCAGCACCACATGACAGACATCGGCCGGATCGCCGACCAACTCCAGCAGGATCCCGGTGATCTTGCGCCCCCTTACCAGAACATCGTTTGGCCACTTGAGCCCGACATCCTTGAGCCCGAAAGCTTGCAAGGTACGCATTACCGCCAGGCCAACCACCAGACTCAGCCCCTCGAGCTGACGCATGCCACCCTCAACCCGCAACACCAGGCTGTAATAAAGGTTTTCAGCAAACGGGCTTACCCACTGCCGCCCGCGACGACCACGACCGGCCGTCTGGCGCTCGGCAAGCACCAGAAAGGGAGCAGTCTGGCCTTGCGCCGCAAGCCGTAAGCCCTCGGCATTGGTCGAGTCGATGCTTTCATGGATGAACACAGGCCACTGCTCGCCCTGGGAGAACGCGGTAATCGCGTGCGATTCCAGCAGGTTCAACGGCGCTGCCAGCTGATAGCCGCGCCCACGGACCTTATGAATGGTCAGGTTCAGCTCACTCTCAAGATGTTGCAGCTGTTTCCAGACGGCACTGCGACTTACACCAAGGGCCGCCCCCAGTGCTTCTCCGGAATGGAACCGGCCATCCTTGAGGAGATTCAACAACTTCAGCATGCCAGTCTCGACTCGGAATAAGGCTGGCATGATAGCCACGCCCCGAAGCCTTGCATAGGAAAAGGGCCACCCTCAAGGGAGGAAACCGTCGTCGACATTGCAATATTTTCTTCCGGAAAAGACAAAACCCCTACCTGCATGCGCAGATAGGGGTTTTGCGAAATGAATCTTGACGATGACCTACTCTCACATGGGGAAACCCCACACTACCATCGGCGATGCAT
>NZ_JBDJLM010000021.1:0-68654 GCF_039673365.1 Pseudomonas sp. TWI923
CATGTTTGCTGGCCAAAGCCACGAGAATGGCCAGGTGATGAGAATCGAGACGATCAATGCCCAGGGATCGACGATTCCAACACAGGTGGTTCACTACACTTTCTTTCACAAGACGGCTGGAGGCAATCTCCAGCCGCTTTTGTCCGCATCTACCTGTACCCTGACGTCACGTACTGCCCACTTTTTTCTCGCAATAGAGGCAAGGCTCTACACCATAATTGCCTCAACGAAATATTCAGGATTTCCGCAGCTACAGTCCGCCCTATAAATACTATTGATGCAGCTGACGAGTGAGATTGCGGAACTTTTTTCGCATCTCTGGCTCCCAGCATAGTTGTGCACGATGGACGGCCTAAGCTATTTTTAGCAGTTCTTCGACCATAAATTTGTCGACTTCCCTGAAGACTACTTCTATTTCGCGCCATTCGTCACCATTCCAATCAAGTACGGAGTCACGCAAAACCTCAAGATATACCTGGAGATCCTTTCTTGGCAATCCTGGAAGAGCCGCATGCACAAAGACGATTTTTTGGCATGGAATCCAGCCGAGATCTCTCAAGCAGTCATATAAGGCATTCCAGTTAAATCCAAAACACCCTGGCAACCAAAGCAAATAATACAGCGCCTTTATCAATTCCTCTGCATTCCCAATGGCAGGGTCAACCCGCACATAAAAGACCTCAGCCGCATCATATGAAGGTGGGATATCCACAAACGTGAATGGCAACATTTTCGACCGACCTCAATTTTTTATATGAATGAAGGTTTTGTAGTGATCGGCTGTGTAATACATTTCGCCACTTTTTCCTACGACGATTCGCTGCCCCCTGGTCTTGCAATACTCGGCATAGAATGAACGTCTTCAGTTTAGTAACTGGCAGGTTTCTCAGGTAACCGCCGCTTTTCGGCTGCGCTACCTGATTACGCTGGTCACCGCCACTGGTCAGCGAAACATTACCACTCGTCTTGACCTGGCTGCCGACGCCCACTATCTGGGTGAATTCGCCGCGTTAGTGTTCGGCGCCCAGCGTAAATTGATCCGCCAGCCGGTGCAGGCACTGTCCTTCCACCACCCTGGCTGACTGAAGGCTTCGGAGTTCGCCCGCCACCAGCCGTCACCACAGCCAGCAACACCTGGCCGAGCCCTTGCTTAAACTCGGACTCTTGGCTCAATGCAGACGTAACATCCTACATTGTATCTTCATTGCTCTGTCCATCGACAAAGCTAATGACGGCTCCGACCTGGACCTTACCATCCGCTTTTAATTCTTTAACTTCCCCCTGAAATCTCAATTATTTTCTATCTGCTTTACCGGATCCCAACCATCAGGTTTGAGCTGATGCTTACTCCACCATTGCATCCCCTCAAAAATCCACTTTTCTCGTAATTCAGAATGAGCGACTGTCGAATCATCGTACCCAAACTCTGTCCCGCAACACGGGCAGATATTATACGAAGCGCATCCAAAACCATCATACGCTGGCTCATCGAGACCAGGGTAAAAGCACACTGGACAAATATGTATTTGATCATTACTGGGCATTAAAATAATCCAAATTTGAACCCTTGCCGTGCACTGCAGGATCAGGTTTGTAGTAGGTCCTAATACTTCCCCCACTGGATACGACGCCAAACTCATCGGTGCCTGGGTTGTAGCGTACGATATCTCCATTAGGTCGTGTTTTTTCAAGCACGCCAGCGGACTTAGAGGCTGTTAAAAATTTATCAGCTTGTGCTTGATATTCAAGCGAACTTTTAGCTCCAAAGTCGCTGCCATGACGAGCAAAATGGTCATCAAGCTTGGCTTGGTCGGCAAACTTCGCCCCACTACCAACGCCTGTTCCCCCCGCGGGCCCCGTCTTTCCACCACCCTGGCTGACTGAAGGCTTCGGCGTTCGCCCACCACCACCCGTCGCCACACCCAGCAACACCTGGCCGAGCCCTTGCTTAAACTGGGACTCTTGGCTCAATGCAGACGCAATCTCCTGCATCGCAGTTTCATTGCTCTGTCCAACGACAAAACCAATGACAACGGCGATCTCGACCTTGCCCTCCTTCTTTAATGCTTTGACTTTTTCCTGCAACAAGGGTTGGTCTGCAAGCAATTTCGTGAGCAACACGTCACACAGCTCAGGCGATTGCCTGCAGGTGTCTCGCAACCTCTTATTGCGCTCTTCATCGAGCTGAGCGTACTCCTCCCTGATACCCTCTTTGCATTTCTGATCCAGGCACTCGTCCTGGCGCTTCAGCATCTCCTCCACTTCCTCGTGGAGCAGATAGTTGTACTGCGTAGCCGTCCCCGCCACCCAAGCCCCAGTCTGCAGCGCCGCCTCGTCTCCACCTTGAGCAGCGGCCGCCAGCACCCCGATCACCTGCGAGTTCATCGTCAGCAACCGTTTCTTCTGCTCGGGGTCCATCGTGCCGTACCACTGCGACAGGCTGCCAACCAGCGCTTCGTTCACCCCTGCGGCCAGCGCCCCTGTCTTGAAATCACCGCCCGCCGCTTCCGCCGCCAAGCCTCCCATGATGGCGTGCAGTCCGATCTTGGCGACGCTGCCTTCCTTCAGGTTCCACCGGTCAGGACTGGTCTGGTCACCCACCCAGTTGAAGCCTGCGGCGGCAAATGTGTTGGCAAGGCTGCTGCGCAAGGCATCACTGAACGAGCTGTCACCGCCCAAGGCGCGATCGAGCACGGTAGAGGTGCCGTTCTGCAGCAACTGATTGCCCGCGAAGCGGCCTATGCCTTCCAGTTTGGAGAGGCTTTCGGTAGTGACTACTTTTCCGCCGTTCTCCAGTGCCCCGGCCGGACCTGTTTTAGTCCCCATCCAATCGTCGAACAGCCCAGCGGTAAGACCGGCCGTAATCCCGGAAACAAGGTAACCGCGCAGGGCATCGCTCGATGTCAGGTCCTTGAATACCGCGCCCAGGTCGCCCTTGTTGTTGATGGTGCTGATCGCTGCGCTGCTGGCCGCCGAACTGGCCACAGCGGTAGTCGCGGCACTGGCGGCCGTACCGATCGTGGTGGCTGTCGTGGTGCTGATGCCGGCGGCACTGGCAACACTGGTGGCGGAAGACCCGACACTGGTGGCCAAACCACTCACCGCGCCTGCGGTGAAGTACGCCACCACGATGGCGATGATCATCGCCGACGCAGCACCCAGCCCCGAATTGCTGTACTTGAAGGAGTCGTGAACTTCCTTCACCTGCCGCCAATCCACATCCCCACGCTGTTCTGCAGCCTTGATCCAGGCCAGCTGCGGATCGGCCGCGACCATTGCATCGATGGTCTGGCTTACCGTCTGCTGGTCTACCTGCCTGAGATCGATGCGTAGCCCTTCGACCGCCTTGATGGTGATGCTACCGGCCGCCTGCATCTGCGTCTGGCGCAACGTTTCGTCCGTGCGGCCTTTGCCGCTGGCTGAACTCCAAAGCGCGTTGTTGTTGGTCTTGGTGTGGCTTTCGTCATGCAGGTCTTTCACGCCTTCAAAGACAATTTCACCACCGCTGTCCAAGGTCAGGTCGCCACCGCTTTTGAGCTGCGCCACCTGATAACGCTGGTCACCGCCACTGGTCAGCGAAACATCGCCCCCCGCCTTGACCTGGCTGCCAACATGGGTCACCTGGGTGACTTCGTCGCGCTTGAGCTTCAAGGCACCGAAGCCACCCTTCTCCTGCATGTCGTATAGGGTGTGGTCGGTGTTCTGCTGCGCCAGAAACTGCAGGTTCTTGCCCGCCTTCAGCGCCAGGTCGTCGCCAGCGGTGAGGTTGCTGGAGACCACGGTCACATCGCGCTTGGCGTCGACGGTAAGTTTGCCGCCGGCACTGAACTCGCTGGCTGCCTGACGGGTATGGTTGTCTTCCTCGTTGATGCGTTTCTTGCCCCGCTTGGTGCGGGTCTCGACGCTGTCTTCATCGGTGGCCGAGCCCAGGTACAGGTCACGACCGGCGCTGACGGTCAGGTCCTCGCCTGCCCTTGCCGTGCTGGCGACAACGTTGATGTCACGCCCCGACTCGATCGTCAGGCCACCCCCACTGGTCACGCTGGAGCCAAGGTTCTTGACCTGGGTGTTCACGCTGTACTTGTGACCACCGTTGCGGCTGACATGGATCTCGCTGCTGTCGGCCACCGACAGCAGGTTGATGTCACGCCCTGCCTTGAGCGTGGCATCGCCCACACTGCTGATCTGGCTCTTGTTGGTCAGGTCCCGGCCAGCGTTCAGGCTCAACTTGCCGGTCGCGCTGATGCCGGCGCCATCGTCGAGCACGGTTCTATGGCCGGAGCCTTCCGCGACCAGAATCGCCGTACGATCGTTGACGATATCGCCGCTCAGCGCGGTCAGGCTGACGTTCTGGCCACGAATATCACCGGCCATTGCGTTGCGAATGCTGTCCTGGGCCAGCATCGACAGGTTTCTGCCAGCCTCGACCAGGCCGCCTTGATAGATGCTGCTACCCGCCACCACGCTCAGGTCGTTGCTGGCCCGCAGAACGCCGACGCTGACCAGGTTGTTGCCGCTCAGCACATTCACATCGCGGCCTTGCACCAGGCTGCCACCACGAATATCACGCGAGTCGACCTTGGCCAGGTAGAGCACCGGGGCCAGGACCTTCTCGCCCTCGACCTCGCGTTCCTCCATCCAGACGATGTCATGGGTGAGCGCCGCCACCTGCGCAGCACTCAGCTTCACCCCCATGGTCAGCCCAAGCTGGTCCTTCGAGGCAATGGCGTTGTCCATCAGGTAGCGGAACTGTTCGTACTCGCTGGTCAGGCCATTGGCCAGAAAGCGCTGCCCGGTCTGCGCCAGAACGGCATCGCTCACCAGGCGCGTCTCGTAACCACCATCGCCCAGGCGCCGCCAGGCCTGCTGCGTGTCAAAGCCGCCCAATTGATCCAGCAGGTAGTCCGAACTGAAGAAGTTCTTCAGGTTGGTCAACTGCGGGTTGGTCTCGACCAGGTAACGGCCCTGCGGGTTACGCGCCTGGGTGAACATGCCGTAGTCGCCCTGCGGCAGGCGGAACGTCGGCAATGCCGTCGGGTCCACCGCAACGAACGGCGAGCCGCTGAAATCAGCCGGCACGAAGCTGACCTCCACACTGCCATCGGCGCCGACCTGCTCGACCCTCGTCACATCCTTCGGGGGCTGCGGGGCTGGGCTGCTCGGGTTGATCGCGATCTCGATACCGCCGACTCTGGAGGCGGTGGTCTGGTCATCGCCCAGGCTCCCGGTCAATTGCGCCAGGGTGTTATCGACCAGGCTGCCGTTCTGAATGTTCTTGGCAACAGTCAGTTTGACCTGGCCACCGGCCTGGATGGTCGCGGCGTAAACGGTATTGCCGTTCGGGCTCCAGGTGGTGACGTCGCTCATGCTGCTGAAGCGGTCATCGGCTGAGCGACTGATCAGCTCGTTGAAACCCGCCTCGTCGAAATGACCGCCCGCTACTGCGGCGTTGAACGCGGGGACGTCGACGAACTCCATCTGGTCCCAGTACCCGGTAGCGATCCTTCCCGGTGTGCCGCGCTGGATGATCTGGATGCCTGAACGGGAAACGGCCCCCTGGTTGAGCAGGCTGTCGGCGACCAGGGTCATGTCGCCGTTGGCCGCCATCAGGCTGTAGCGGTTTTCGATGTGCTGGGCATCTACCGTCAGGCCTTTACCTGCCACCAGCCGCGCCGACGGCGAGTTCTTGGTCGGTGTCTCGTCGAGCACCTTGGTGATGGTGATGGTGCCGCGCTTGAACGAATCCCCACCACCGCAGTGCTGCCCACACACCCAGGACAGGCTCCCGGACACCAGCCCCTTGCCCAGCTTGAACTCGGCTTTGGCGTTGGTCAGCTCGATGGCCTTGATGTCGATGTTGCCTGCGCTTTCGACACTGCCGGACAGGTTGCTGAACAGGCTGCCCTTTTCGCCATCCAGGCCGGCGAAGCTGAGGTCACCGCCACTGTAGATATCGCCGTAGTAATTGCTCAAGGTGTCGCCGCGCACACTGAGCCCGGTACCGCTGAACAGCACGCTGTCCTGGTCGTTGTAGACACCATCCGCAGCTGTCAGGTGGGCCGACTTCAAGGCGCCGAGGCTGCCGCGGTTGTTGATGCGTGCAGCTTCGATGGTCAAAGCCTGGTCGGCGACCAGGCGGCCAAGATTGTCCAGCGTGCCTTGCAGGGTCAGTCGGATATCGCCGCCACTGGCCAGGCGCCCGTTGTCCTGGGTGAGATTGATGGCGCCAATGTCGATCAGCTTCAGCGACGAAAGGGTACCGCTGTTGTTCAGGTCGCCAGCAAGCTTTAGGGTCAAGTCACCGTCGGCCACCAGCTCGCCAGCGTTGTCGAGGCTGGCCATGTCGAAGGTCAAGCTACCCGCACTGGCGATTCGCTCGCCCACGGCCAGCGTCAGGCCCTGATGGCTGGTGTAGGTCAGGCCACCGTTGAGCTGCCAATTGCCCGCACCCTCTACCTGGCCAACACGCCAGTCGCCCGTGCCAAGCCCCAGCAATTGACCGCGACTCCCCTGCAACGCCGCCAGATCGATAGAGAACACGCCTTGGCCGGCATGCTCGATATGGCCATCGCTATTGAGCAGGCTCACGACATCGAGCGTGAAGCCATGGCTGCCGATCGCCACGTTGCCACTGCGGTTGTCCAGCTCATCGTTCAGGACAATTCGACTGGCGTCACCGCCTAGCGCTCGTAGTTGTCCCCCAGCACTGTTGTCCAACCGCTCACCTTCGACCACCAGACCAGTGGCGGACTCCACCAGGCCTGCGCGGTTGTCGATCCGCTTCACGATCAGTTGAAGGTTGCCCTTGAGGCTGGCAATCAGCCCGAGCGTGCCCTCCAGGGCACTGTTGTCCAACGCTGCAGCGGTTACCTCTACACTGGCACCTTTGATGCTGCCGCCCTGGTTGTGCAGCTCGCCCTCATCCCCCATGCGCAGTACCAGCGCAGCGTCTTCGGCAAGCAAGGCGCCCTGCTGGTTCTGCACGGCTGCTGCAACCACTTCGAGCCCCTCGCTACCGGCCAGCACCTTGCCCTGCTCGCGGTTATCGATATCGGCCGCCTGCAGTTTCACCTGGGTGCCCAGTACCTGGCCGCCACGATTGTCGATTTGCCCCTGTTCGGCGGCCAGTTGCACCTGCTTGCCCACAACCACGCCGCCGCGGTTGTCGATGTTGGCCGCCTCTATCGCGATGGCGCCAGTGGTGGACTGCAGGCGCCCTCCCTGGTTGTTCAGGTCATCGCTGGCGATTATTTCGAGCTTGCCATTTTCGGCACTGACTCGACCCTGCAGGCTGTTGTCCAGGCTGGTCAGGTGCGCGGTCAGGTTGTCAGCAATGAGCGCACCGCCCTGGTTGAGCACTTCACCGCCAGTCAGCAGCAGTGAGGTACCGGCCAGTACCTTGCCTTCGCGGTTATCCAACTGCTCCTTCGCATGCACGGTCGCAGTACCGCCGCTGGCAGTGATTGCCCCCTTGCGGTTGTCGATGCGCGCGGCCGAAACGTCGACTTCGCTGGCCACCAGGCTGGCACCCTGGTTATCCAGAGTTTGTGTGGCACCGACGCCTATCTTGCGGCTGGCGATCACGCTGCCGCGGTTGACCACCTGATCAGCGGTTAGCGTTACATCCCCGGTGGCATTGCGGCTGCCGTTGAGGTTGACGCCAGCATCGATGCTACCGCCGTTGCTCAACCGGCCAGCGCTTTCGAGGCGAATGCTGTCATGGGCCGCCAGGCTCTGTCGGCTGTCGAGATCCCCCTGGGCCTTGATCGTCAGGTCTCGGCCCGCATAGACCGGGCCATCGAGCTGAACGCTGTCGGCGTTGACCTTGACCGCTCCACTGGAAACCGCCTGAGCCATTGTGAGCTTGCCATTGGCATCGATCTGGATGTCCCCGGCGCTGGTGGCCATGTTGCCCGCCAGACGCACGCCGACACCCTTTTCCGTTCCCACCAGGCGAATGGCGCCGGCATACATCCCGCCCAATGCGGAGCTGTCGATGGCCAGCTCCGGCGCCTGGCTGCCGTCAGCGGCTCGGGCGACGGCAGTGAGGTCATCGGCCTTGACGTCATTGCGCCCGGTGATGACGTTCAGCTTCTTGGCGTAGATCTCGGCGTTGATCCGGGCGCTGCGGGTAATCACGTCGAATTGCTCGACCTTGCCCGCCCGGAACCCATCGCCCTCGAAGCTGACGCTGCCGCCGTCGACCTGGAAGCGCTCGACACGGCCTTGCTCGATCACAGGCTTGCCCGTAGTGAGCGTCACCCGCGGAGTGTTGATGAAACCGCAGCCGTTGCACGTGATGCCATAAGGGTTGGCGACGATCACATGCGCCGACTGCCCCGCCACTTCGGTATAACCACGCAGTTGGCTGGGGCTGTTACCGGTGACTTCGTTGAGAATGACCGATGCAGCCCCGCCCTTCAGGTTGGGGTTGCCCAGGATGATCCCGCCCAACTCGGTGGGCTGGGTTCGGTTGGGGGCATTGTTGAGGATCAGCCCCTGGCTGCCGACGTTGTAGTCCTGGAACTGGTTGTGTGACAGCCCGCTGCCATTGGGCGTGGCAATGTTGACAATGGGTACGCCATTACCCGCCTGTCCAAGCGTCGTGCCTGGAGCGCTGACTACCAGCCCCTCGGCCTGTACCAGCAACGGTTGCCAGAACATGGCATTCGCCAGAATGAACGCCAGCCCACGCTTGGGCAGGCCGAGGAAGTGTTCCCGGCATGTCAGGGCAGCTGAAGGCTGGCGTGCAAGGAAGGCGAACTGGCGAACGTCCATGGTCGAGAATCTCGTATCGGTCTAAACAGAAAGCGCAACGGCTAGAGGAAGAAATCGAGGCGGAAGTAGGTGGGTGTCTCCCGCGCTTCGATCGGCCCGGGCCGCTCCAGTGAATGCGCGAACGTCACGCTGGCGGCCATGTTCTGCCCCCGGGCGAACAACTCCAGCGAGTGACTCGACATACGTCCGTGCATTTCGGCGTTGTAACGGTCATGGCGAATGACGCCCTGGTCGTAGCCAAGGCCGACGCCGTACTCGGCCAGCACCGGCCGCAGCCAGTCGATGCTGACCGGGCGACTCCAGCGCAGGTCGCTGCGCCAATAGCTGCCACTGTCACCTGACAGGCTCTGGTCCTTGTAACCACGAATCGACGACTGGCCGCCCAGGCTCATACGCTGCGGGCTGAACAGCACATCCTCGCTACGCTGGCCGGTCACCAGGCTGCTCAGGCTGAAGGACTCACCCAACAACTGGAAGGGCTGCAGGTAGCTCAACGTCGCGGTGTACTTGCGATAGCGGGCATCTTGTTGTCCAGGGCGAGGGGCGTGATTGCCCTGGGCGTCCAGGGCGCCGATACCGTTCTGCATGCCCAGGTCAAGGTTGATATAGGCATTGCCGACCCGTCGGCCATGGTTGATGCCGAACTGTGCCTCGCTGATGCGATTGCTGCTGTTCCTGAGCTTGCTGTCTTCGATGAAATTGTTGGTGCGCAGGTGCGCAAGCCCTGTGCTTACCGAGGTCTTGCTGACAGCATCGCGAAAGATCACCCGCTCCAGGTACAGCTGATGATTCTGGCTTTCACCGCTCTGCTTGAAGTCGAAACCCAGGGCCTGAATCTGCGAGCGGTATTCACTTTGGCTGTACGTGTAACTGAGGTTCCACCAACCAAACGGCACACTGTAGCGAAGCATCGCGTTGTTCGAGGTTTTCTGGCGATCGCTGACCGCGTCATGTCCGCCGCGCAACAGCAGTTGATCGGACAAGCCCAGGGGGCTGTCCCAATCGAATGAGGCCCCCCACTGCTGCTCACCGGTACTCGCCTGCCCATCGTTATGCCGTGACAAACCCACCCGCCATGGTTTCTGTCGGGTATTCCTGACCAGCACCTCACTGCCGCCAATACGCTCGCCGGGCGCCAGTTCCATCTTCGCGTTGTTCGACGGCAGGCGATTGAGCTGGTCAACCATCTGCTCGATTTCGCGCAGGTTCAGCAGGTCACCGGGCTTACCGGGAAAGCTCATGGCCAATTCGCGTTCGGACAACCCACTGTCCTCGGCGCTACGAACACGCTCAAGGCGCCCCTCGACGACAAGCACCTGCAAAGCGCCGCTGGACAGATCCTGTTGCGGCAGATAGGCACGGCTGGTGACCAGCCCCTTGCCGAGGTAATGATCGGTGATTGTCTTGAGCAACAGATCGAGCTGCGCCACCCCCAGGCACTGGCCAGTGAAGGGAGTGAGCAGGCGTTGGCGCTCGGCACTCGACAGACTGTCAGCCCCTTCCAGGTCGATGGAACTGATCGGGAAGCAACGCTCATCGTTGGACGCTGAAGGGGTTACCGGGTTGCCGGACTGCCCCGGCAGGTTCTTGAGATCCTCCAGGCGACGGCTCTGCTCCTCGAGCAAGCGGTCCTGGCGCTCGCGGATAAGATCCGTATCGCCAGGAGTCGCCGCCGATACAGTGCTTGGGAACAACAAGGCGCCAAGGATCCCTGTGGTTCGTAAGAAGTGATTCGTCCTGGAAAACATTGAATGGTCACATGCGCGTGATATCACTACGACATCACTGGGCGCGCGATTCTACCAGTCGGCTTGTTGACGTCAAATTTTTGCACTTGTCAGGACGGCCCTGACAACGACGTCCACCCGCCATGCCTTCAATAGCGACACCCCGGCGCCACCTTGTCCGTGTAGGAGCGGCCTTGTGTCGCGAAAGGGCTGCGAAGCGGCCCCAGGATCTATGGGTTCCCACAAGATTGCTGGGGCTGCTACGCAGCCCTTTCGCGACGCAAGGCCGCTCCTACAGGGGATCGCGCAGGCTCAGCAAATCAATCGCGATAGCCTGGCGCCACCTTGTCCAGCAAGCGCAACAACGCCGCCCAGGCCAACTGCATCGCGTCCGGATCGGCCAACTGCCCCTCCTGCAACGGCCGCCCGGGGTCATTGAACTGCCGCTCGGTATGCGCGCACACCGCATGGGGCGGCAACACCAGCTTGCCGCTGGCCTGGGCGGCGAGCTGGATCTCGCAGGCTTTCTCCAGGTAATACATGCGCATGAACGCCTCGCTCACGCTGCGCCCTACGGTCAGCAGGCCGTGGTTGCGCAGGATCATCACCGGCTGCTGCCCCAGATCGGCCAGCAGCCGCTGCTGTTCGCTCAGGTCCAGCGCCACGCCCTCATAGTCGTGGTAGGCGACCTTGCCGTAGAACTCCATCGAGATCTGATTCACCGGCAGCAACCCGCACTCCAGCGCCGCCACCGCGCAACCGGCGCGGGTATGGGTGTGCAGCACGCACTGCGCATCTTCCCGGGCACCATGGATGGCGCTGTGGATCACGAAACCCGCCGGGTTTACCGGATAAGGCGAAGGTTCGACGGCATGGCCGTGCAGGTCGATCTTCACCAGGTTGGAGGCGGTGATGTCATCGAACATCAAGCCGTAGGGGTTGATCAGGAAATGATGCTCGGGCCCCGGCAGGCGCACTGAGATGTGGGTGAAGATCAGGTCAGTCATGCGAAAGTGCGCGATCAGCCGGTAGCAGGCCGCCAGTTCCTCGCGCAGGTGTCGTTCGGTAGGCATGGTCACGGGTTCCAGGTTTTTAAGGGGTGGCTGGAGAGTAGAAGACTGTCCAGCCGCGATGGGTTACTTGCTGGCCGCCCAGGCGTTGAAGCGTTCCTCCAGTTCTTCGCCATGATCAACCCAGAACTCGACGTTCATGGCCAGGGCGCCCTCAAGGTTCTGCTTCGAGGTTGGCACCCACTTGGCCAGCTCCGGCGCCAGCGCGGCGGCCGCCTGGGTGTTGGTCGGGCCGTAGGGGATCTGTTCGACGTAACGCACCTGCGCCTCGGGCTGGTTGGTGTAGGCGATCAGCCGCTCGGCCTGCTGCACATGCTTCGAGCCCTTGATGATCGCCCAGTAGTCCATGCCGTACAGGCTGCCGGGCCACACCAGCGCCAGCGGGCTGCCGTTCTGTGCGGCGGCGGCGATGCGGCCGCTGTAGGTCGAGGTCATCACTACGTCGCCGGCAGTCAGCCATTGCGGCGGCTGGGCGCCCGCCTCCCACCACTGGATGCTGGGCTTGAGCTGGCTCAGCTTGGCGAACGCACGATCAACGCCTGCCGGGGTGGCCAGCACCTTGTACACGTCTTCAACCTTGACCCCGTCGGCCAGCAGGGCGAACTCCAGGTTGTACACCGCGCGCTTGCGCAGGCCGCGCTTGCCCGGGTACTTCTTCACATCCCAGAAGTCGGCCCAGGAAGTCGGCGCCTGGGCCAGCTTGTCGCGGGCGTAGGCGATCGCCACGCTCCACACCAGCGCCGCCGAACCGCATTCCTGCGCGGCGTCGGCAATCAGCTGGTCCTTGTGGCCCAGCTTGTTCCAGTCCAGCCGCTCGTACATGCCTTCATCACAACCGCGCAGCAGGTCGGGTCCTTCGATCTGCACCACGTCCCAGTCGACACTGCCGGTGTCGACCATGACTTTGATCCGCGCCATCTCGCCGTTGTACTCGGTCTGGATCAGCTTGCTCTTGTCCTGGGCGCTGAAGGGCTGGAACAACGCCACGTCCTGGGCCTTCTGACCGGCACCGCCATAGCCCACCACGACCATGTCCGACCCCGCCTGGGCGCTGCCCAGGCCAAGCCACAACAGCACCGCGTACAACCCGGGTTTACGTGCAAAAGCGCTCATCGATGGACCCTCTTTGTTGTTTTTGTGAGGTTCACCCCTGAGGCGGGGGTGCTGTCGAAACTAGACAACGGACAGTAAAAAAACAAGTTGATTTTTTACTATAGGTACATTTTTATAAGAAAAAACAACAACACCCCGCTGGAGCCTGCCCGTATGTCGACCGCCTTCACGCACCTGTTCGAACCGCTGCAGCTCCGTGGCAAGCGTCTGAAAAACCGCATCATGTCCAGCGGCCACGACACCTCCATGCCCACCGACAACCTGGTCAACGAGCGGCTGATCGCCTATCACAAAGCCCGTGCCGAGGGCGGTGTCGGGCTGATCGTGCTGCAGGTGGCCGGGGTGCATGACAGCGCCCGCTACACCTCCCATGTGCTGATGGCCACCGACGATGCCTGCATCGACGGCTACCGGCGCCTGGCCGAGGTGTGCCACGCCCAGGGCACCGTGGTGCTGTCGCAGATCTTCCACCCGGGCCGCGAAATCATGGAGTCCGCCGACGGCCTGCTGGCGGTCGCCTATAGCGCCTCCGCCGTGCCCAACGAGCGCTTCCGGGTGATGCCGCGCGAGCTCGACCAATCGATGATCGACGAGATCGTCGCCGGCTACGCGGCTGCGGCGCGGCGCCTGCACCAGGCCGGCATCGACGGGGTCGAAGTGGTCGCCAGCCACGGCTACCTGCCCGCGCAGTTCATCAACCCCCGGGTCAACCGCCGCAGCGACGGTTACAACGGCGACCTGGAGCAGCGCCTGCGCTTTTTGCGCGAGATCCTTGCCGCCGTACGCGCCGCCACTGACGAGCAGTTCATCGTCGGCCTGCGCATCAGCGCCGACGAGCGCGATGCCGAGGGCCTTACCGAGGACGAATCGCTGGCCGCCGTGCAGGCCCTGCAGGCGAGCCTGGACTACGTGCACATCGTCGCCGGCAGCTCCGCCTCGCTGGGCGGCGCCATCCATATCGTCCCGCCGATGGCCATCGAGGCGGCGTACCTGGCCCGCGAAGCCGGCACCTTCAAGTCGCGCCTGCAGATACCGCTGTTCGTCACCGGCCGGATCAACCAGCCCCAGGAAGCCGAACTGATCCTCGCCCGTGGCCAGGCCGATGTATGCGGCATGACCCGCGCGCTGATCTGCGACCCGCAGATGCCGAACAAGACCGACAGCGGCCGCGCCGAGGATGTGCGCGCCTGCATCGCCTGCAACCAGGCCTGCATCGGCCACTTCCATCGCGGGCTGCCGATCTCCTGCATCCAGCACCCGGAAACCGGGCGCGAACAGCAGTACGGCAACCTGCCCCCGGCCAGCGTGCGCAAGCGGGTCATGGTGGTGGGTGGCGGCCCCGCCGGCATGAAGGCCGCCGCCGTGGCGGCGGCACGCGGGCACCAGGTGACGCTGTATGAGGCCAGCGCGCAACTGGGCGGCCAGGTGCTGCTGGCACAGTTGCTGCCCCGGCGCAGCGAGTTCGGCGGTGCCAGCACCAACCTGCAACGGGAGATGCAACTGGCCGGGGTCGAGGTGGTGCGCAATACCCGCGTCGACCGCGCCCTGGTCGAACGCGAACGCCCGGACGCGGTGATCGTCGCCACCGGTGCCGAGCCGTACTGGCCGGCGTTCGAGCGTGGCGGCGAGCTGCAGGTGGTCGATGCCTGGCAAGTGCTGCGCGACCAGGTGAAGCTCGGCCGTTCGGTGCTGGTGGTGGACTGGCGCTGCGACTGGATCGGCCCCGGCATCGCCGAGCGCCTGGTGCGCGCCGGGCACCAGGTGCAGCTGGCGGTCAACGGTACCCATTGCGGCGAGAGCCTGCCGCTGTACGTGCGCGACCAGCTGGCCGGCGAGCTGCACAAGCTGGGCATCCCGATCACGCCCTATGCCCGCCTGTATGGCTGCGACGACAACAGCGTCTACCTGCAGCACACCGCCAGCGGCGAGGCGATGATCTTCGAAGGCATCGACACCCTGGTGCTGTGCCAGGGCCATCAGCCGGTCGACACCCTGGCCGAGCAGATCAAGGACCTCACCCAGGTGCAGCGCATCGGCGACTGCCTGGCCCCGCGCACCGCCGAGGAAGCGATCCATGAAGGGTTGAAGGTCGCCGCCGCCTTGTGAGCCTGTTTATACTCCGGGACTTTGCAGGGCCGACTGGAAACCGCCATGAATCGCCACATTGCCAAAGCGCCGCCACCTGCCGAGGACGGTAGCCCCGCGCCGCAGTTCCTCGGCACCCGCATCCGCGGCCTGCGCAAGCGCCGCGGCATGACCCTGGCCGAGCTGGCCGAACAGAGCGGGCTGACCGCCGGCTACATCAGCCAGCTGGAGCGCAATCTGTCCTACCCGTCGATCCCGGCGCTGTTCAACATCGCCCGCACCCTGGGCGTGACCATCCAGTGGTTCTTTGCCAGCGAAGCGGTCACTGCCCCGGAAGACGAGGGCTATGTGGTGCGCAGGAACAGCCGGCTGAGCGTGCATTACGAAGACGGCATCGTCGACCAGCTGCTCACCCCGCAGCCCAGCCGCGAGCTGGAAATGCTGCATTCGCGCTTCCCCCCGGGCACCTACAGCGAGCAAAGCTACAGCCATGACGGCGAAGAGGCCGGCTACCTGCTGTGCGGAACCTTCGAGCTGTGGGTGGGCGAGCGTCACTTCCAGCTGAGCGAAGGCGACAGCTTCAGTTTTTCCAGCCAGGAGCCGCACCGTTACGGCAACCCTGGCGACGTCGATGCGGTGGTGATCTGGGTGATCACCCCGCCGACCTTCTGAGCCCACCACAAGAACAACACAAGGTGCCGCCCCATGACCGATCTGATCCTGCACGAACTCGACGAGGGCCTGCTGACCCTGCGCCTGAACCGCCCGGACAAGCTCAATGCGCTGACCAACGCCATGTACACCCGGTTGGCCGAGTTGTTCGAGGCAGCCAATGACGACCCGCAGGTCGAGGTGATCGTATTGACTGGCAGCGCCGAGTGCTTCACCGCCGGCAACGACCTGCCGGACTTTCTCGACCAGCCGCCCACCGACCTGAACAGCCCGGTGTTCCGCATGATGTGGGCGGTGCTGGCGCTGGACAAGCCGCTGATCGCGGCGGTTGCGGGCCCGGCGATCGGTATCGGCACCACCCTGCTGCTGCATTGCGACCAGGTGTTGGTCACCCGCGATACCAAGCTGCGCACGCCGTTCGTGCCGCTGGGCGTGTGCCCGGAGTTCGGCGCCAGCCTGTTGCTGCCACGCCTGCTGGGGCACGCGCGGGCCGCGCAGGTGTTGCTGTGCAGCCAGTTGCTCAGCGGTGAGCAGGCCGTGCAGTGGGGGCTGGCGACCGAGCTGTTGGAGGATGGCGCACAATGCCAGGCCGCCGCCGTGAAACTGGCCCGCCGCCTGCAGCGCCTGCCCAGCGATGCCCTGCGCATCAGCAAGCAATTGCTCAAGGATGCCCATCGCCAGGAGCTGGCGGCGACGGTTGAGCGTGAAGGCCTGGCGTTCATCGCCCGCCTGCAGACGCCCGAGGCAAAGGCGGCGTTGCAGGCGATGGTCAAGGGATGACCACCCCAAGAAGTATGCACGTCCTCTGTAGGAGCGGCCTTGTGCCGCGAAAGGGCCGCAAAGCGGCCCCAGCGTTACCACATAGATTGTCGGGGCCGCGCCGCGGCCCTTTCGCGGCACAAGGCCGCTCCTACGCCGACCGCGCTGAGCTCAAGCAATGCATGGCAGCCCCATGTCAAAAACAAACCAGACGTACCTTTGCGGAGACCTGAATGCTGCGTGTGTTCGAGCGATGGCTAGACCCCTTCCCACCCGATGAAGTCCCACCGCCACCGGTAGGGCTGCTGCGTTTCCTGTGGGCCTGCACCCGCGGCGCCCGCGGCTACATCCTCGCCCTTGCGCTGTTCAGTGCCGGCGTATCGATCTACGAAGCCTGGTTGTTCTCCTTCCTCGGCCAGGTGGTCGACCTGCTCCCGGCCTGGCAGGCAGGCACCGCCGCAAGCGGTGAAGAAAGCCGCGTGCTGTGGGGCATCGGCCTGGTGCTGCTGGCCAGTATCGGGCTGGTGGCGCTGCGCACCCTGATGCAGCACCAGGTGCTGGCGATCAACCTGCCGTTGCGCCTGCGCTGGGACTTTCACCGCCTGATGCTGCGCCAGAGCCTGTCGTTCTTCTCCGATGAATTCTCGGGCCGGGTCACCACCAAGGTGATGCAGACCGCGCTGGCGGTGCGCGAGGTGCTGTTCACCTTCATCGAGATCATTCCCGGCATCGGCGTGTACTTCATCGCGATCATCGCCCTGGCCGGCGGTTTCGCCTTGCAGCTGATGCTGCCGTTCATGGCCTGGCTGGTGCTGTTCGGGCTGGCGATGCTGTACTTCGTGCCGCGCCTGGGCAAAGTCGGCCAGGAGCAGGCCCATGCGCGCTCGTCGATGACCGGGCGCATCTCCGATGCCTACACCAACATCACCACCGTGAAGCTGTTCTCCCATTCCAAGCGCGAAGCGCACTTCGCCCGCGCGGCCATGGAAGACTTCAAGCTCACCGGTTTTCGCCAGATGCGCCTGGTCAGCCAGTTCGAGATCGTCAACCAGGCGCTGGTGGTCGCCCTGATTCTCGGTGCCGGCGGCTATGCCCTGTGGCTGTGGCACCAGGGCCAGGTCGGCGCCGGCGCCGTGGCGGCGATCACCGCCATGGCGCTGCGCATCAATGGCATGTCGCACTGGATCATGTGGCAGATGACTTCGCTGTTCGAGAACATCGGCACCGTGCAGGACGGCATGGCCACCCTCACCCGCGGCCCCAAGGTGCAGGATGCGCCGAACGCTGGCGTACTGCAGACCCGCGGCGGAGCGGTGACCTTCGACAAGGTGAGCTTCAACTATGGCGGCGAACGCCAGGTGCTCGACGACCTCACCCTGCACATTCGCCCCGGCGAAAAAGTCGGGCTGGTGGGCCGCTCGGGTGCCGGCAAGTCCACGCTGATCAACCTGCTGCTGCGCTTCTACGACGTCAACAGCGGCACGATCCGCATCGACGGGCAGGACATCGCCGAGGTCACCCAGGACAGCCTGCGCAGCGCCATCGGCATGGTTACCCAGGACACCTCGCTGCTGCACCGCTCCATCCGCGACAACATCGCCTATGGCCGCCCCGAAGCCACCGATGCGCAGATCCGCAGCGCCGCCGCCAATGCCCAGGCCGATGGTTTCATCAGCCAGCTCAGCGACAAGCAAGGCAACAACGGCTACGACACCCTGGTGGGTGAGCGCGGCATCAAGCTGTCCGGCGGCCAGCGCCAGCGCGTGGCCATTGCCCGGGTGATGCTCAAGAACGCCCCGATCCTGCTGCTGGACGAGGCCACCAGCGCGCTGGATTCGGAGGTCGAAGTGGCCATCCAGGAAAGCCTCGACGAGATGATGCAAGGCAAGACCGTCATCGCCATCGCCCATCGGCTATCCACCATCGCGGCCATGGATCGGCTGATCGTCATGGACGAGGGGCGCATTGTCGAGCAAGGCACCCATGCCGAACTGCTGGGCAAGAACGGCACCTATGCACGGCTGTGGCAGCACCAGAGCGGTGGGTTCCTGGGCGAGGACCAAGGGGTGGTCGAGAGCGTGGAGTAGGCCTGGCGGGGGCTGCGTTGCCCCCCCACCGGTCAATCAGGTCCGGAACCGTCGCACCAGCGTATCCAGCTCATTCGACAAGCCCGCCAGGCTCTGCGAATCCTGCCGCGCCGTCTGGGCCAGTTCGGCCACCAACTGCGCATCGCCGTGTATCTGGCTGATATGCCGATTGATCTCCTCGGCCACCTGGTGCTGCTCTTCGGCCGCCGTGGCAATTTGCGTGTTCATGTCGCGGATGACGTCCACCGACTCGCGGATCTGGCCGAAGCTGTCACGGGCCAGGCCGATGCGGCTGACCGACTGCTGCGAGACTTCCAGGCTGGCGTGCATCTGCTCGGCGACCTGCGCGGTACGGCTGGCCAGGTTGCCCAGCAGGCCGTCGATCTCTGCGGTGGAGTCGGCGGTGCGCTTGGCCAGCGCCCGCACTTCGTCGGCAACCACCGCAAAGCCCCTGCCCTGCTCACCGGCACGGGCCGCTTCGATCGCCGCATTGAGGGCCAGCAGGTTGGTCTGTTCGGCAATTGAACGGATCGTGCCGAGGATCGACTGGATGGCATTGCTGTCGCGCTCCAGTTGCTGGATCGACTGGGCCGACTGCTCGATCTCCTGGCTCAGCCGATCGACGCTGTGCACCGCGGCGTCGATCTGCTGCTGGCCGTCACGGGCCTGTTGCTGGCCGCTGTCGGCCGATTGCGCGGCCTGGCTGCACGAACGCGCAACTTCATTGGCGGTGGCGACCATCTCATGGAAGGCTGTGGACACCATGTCCACCGCTTCACGCTGGCGCCCGGCAGCCTCGGCCATGTCATGGGCAACACGTGTCGAACTGTTGGAGGTGCTGAGGATCTTGCCGGCGGCCGCACCAATGTGCTGGATCAGGCTGCGGATGGCACCGAGAAACTGGTTGAACCAGTTGGCCAACTGCGCCGTTTCGTCACGGCCACGGATGTCCAGGTTGCGGGTCAGGTCGCCCTCGCCCTGGGCGATGTCCTCCAGGCCGCGGCTGACATTGTTGATCGGGCGCACGATCAGGTTGGCGAACGCGGTACCGGCAACCGCGAACAGCGCAGCCAGCAGCAACGCGATAGCGCCGATCAGCCAGCTCAGGCGCGAGGTGCTGCGCATCACTTCGTCGTGGCGGATCAGGCCGATGAAGGTCCAGCCCAATTGCTCGTCAGGGTAGATGTTGGCCATGAAGTGCTCGCCATTGATCTCGACCTCGAGCAGGCCTTTGCCGGCCTTGGCCAGGTCGGCGTAGCCATCGCCGAAACTGGCAAGCTGTTTGAAGTTGTGGCTGGCGTCCCGGGGGTCGACCATCACGTTGCCGTTGTTCTCCACCAGCATCACGTAGCCACTGTCGCCCAGCTTGATCTGCTTGAGGATCTCGGTCAGCCCTTTGAGCGACACGTCGATGCTGACCACGCCGCCCGGGTTGCCCAGTGGGTTGGCGACGGCGCGCACGATGCTGACCTGCACGGTGTCATCGGCGGCCCAGTAATAGGGCGCCGTGCGCAAGGTCTTGCCGGGGTTGGCGATCGCCAGCTGATACCAGGGGCGCTGGCGCGGATCGTAGTCGGCGAAGTCTTTCGTGGCGGGCCAGCCCACGTAACCACCGTCTGCTAGCCCATAGGAAACGTAGGCATAGCTGGGGTGAGCGTCCGCCAGACGGGTCATGAACTGGAAAATCTGCTGGTCCCGGGCGCCCAGCTCATTGCCGGTGCTGGCGCCCAGGTACTTGTTGACCTCACTGCCCGTGGCCGTGACCAAAGGTTGCGCGGCCAGGTAGTTGACGTTCTGCTCGATGCCCTGGAAGAACAGGCTCATCGCATTGCCTACCTGGCGAATCTCCCGCGTGCTGTTGTCGACGAAATTCTCTCGCGCCTCACCGCGCAGGTTGAGGACAACCAGCATGGCAACCAGGCCTATCGGTATCACTGCGATCCCGGCAAAGGTCCACATCAGCTTGTGCTTAATGTTCATTCATCCCCCTTGAACCCGCGCAACGTTCACCCGGCCAATAGCCGTCGTTAGTGGGTCGCCATCTGGCGAGCATTGGTTTTTTCGCGACGCTGGTAGGCCAGCAGCAAGCCGGCGTACCAGAACGGCATGACGTACAGCGCAGTGCGGGTATCCGGCTCCAGGGCCAGCAAACACAGGACGAACAACAAAAAGACCTGCGACAGCGCTGCGCAGGCCTTGCCGCCCGGGAGCTTGAAGGTGGATCGCTGGTGGGCCTGCGGGTTCTGCCGGCGGTAGGCAAAGTAAGCCATCAGGATCAGTGACCAGGTGACGATGATCATCACTGCCGAAATGGTCGAGACCAGGGTGAACACCGTCATGACTTCTGGGATCACGAACAGCAGCGTCAAGGCCAGGGCCATGCATACACCCGAGAACATCAGCGCACGGACGGGCGTGCCCGTGCCCGACAAGCGCCCGAATGCCAAGGGTGCCTGGCGCTGATGGGACAGGCCGTAGAGCATCCGCGACCCCGAATACACGCCACTGTTGGCCGATGACGCCGCCGAGGTGAGCACGACAAAGTTGATGATGCCGGCAGCGGCCGGAAGCCCGCCTAGCAAGAACAGCTCGACGAACGGGCTGCGATTGGCGGGGACGTTGGCCCATGACACCACACTGATGATGCACGCCAGCGCCGCGACATAGAAAAGCAGGATACGCATCGGGATAGTGTTGATGGCCTTGGGCAGGGTTTTCTCCGGGTTCTTTGCCTCGGCGGCGGCAGTGCCGACCAGTTCTGTGCCGACGAACGAAAAAATCGCGATCTGAAAGCCCGCCAGGAAGCCCAGGATGCCGTGGGGCATGACCACGCCCGGGGCAACCAGGTGGCTGAAGGACGCCGTCACCCCCGCTGGCGATGTGTAGGCAGTGGCAACCATTACCAGCCCGGTGATCACCAACAGCACGATGGCAACGACCTTGATCAGCCCGAACCAGAACTCGACTTCGCCGAACGCCTTGACCGCGAGCATGTTGAGGCCCAACAGCAGGAACATCGTGGCGAAGGCCGGCAGCCAGGTGGGCAGATCGGGGTACCAGTACTGCATGAAGCCCGCCACCACAACCACATCACCCACGGCCGCCACCACCCAGCTGAGCCAGTAGGACCAACTGAGAATGTACCCGGCGCGTGGCCCCAGATAGTGGTGCACGAGGTCGGCGAACGAGCCCATTTCGAGGTTGGCGAGGAGCATCTCGCCCATCGCCCGCATGATGCAGAAAACGAAGAAGCCGATGATCGCGTACACCAGGATGATCGAGGTGCCCGACAGCGCGATGATCTTGCCTGAGCCCATGAACAGGCCGGTGCCTATGGCGCCACTGATCGAGATGAGTTGGATGTGGCGATTTTCGAGCCGCCGCTTGAGCACACGGCCATCTTCTGCTGTCGCGTCAGGCGCGTCACAGGTGTGTTGCATCATTAACCTCTTATTCTTTTTGGTAAAACCTGGTCTTTAACCACACCCTTGTAAAACTGGCACGCACGTACAGTTCTCTTGAGCACTTGAAAGTTGCAAGACAGGGATGGGAAACCACACAGACGACAATAAAAATCCAGTGACGTAATTTCACCGGACTGGCTAGCTTTTCGAAACTCGGAACTATTGAGCCGACTTATTCTGCCAGTCGACCTGGCCAAGCGGAACATAACAAACTGCGCACACCGCACCCCGCTTCATACAGAGTGCCAGCCTCGGCTGACAGAGTGTCCAGTGGCACGGCCAGAACCTGCAGGCCGAGTGATCACATTTTGAACGTGGACAGCAAAATGCTGGTTTCAGTGTTCTCGATATGGGGGATCGAGCGAATGGAGTTCAACACCCGGTCAAAGCCTTCCAGCGTGTCGGCACGCAGTTCCGCCATCAGGTCCCAGCGGCCGTTGGTGGTGTGGATGGCGACCACATTGGGGTGCCCGCGCAGCGCACGCTTGACCTCGGCAGCATGGTGGCCACTGATGGCGATGCTGGTGATGGCCCTTACCCCTTGCTCGGGAGCATCCGAGCGCAGGCGAATCGTGTAACCCAGAATCACGCCCTGCTCTTCCAACTTGGTGATCCTGTTCTGCACCGTTGCCCTGGCGACCCCCAGTTTTTTTGCGAGCGTCAGGACTGGCGTGCGCGCATTGTCCCGCAGCAGCGCGACCAGCGCCCGATCAATATTATCCATGTTGAATACCAGGCTGTTCAGATTGTCATTCGAGGGGCGCAGATTGTGTAGAAGTCTTTCAAAACTGGCAACCTGCACGCTTCATATTGACGCCTTCTTTCATCACAATTTTCCGGCAGTTGATATTGCACGCCCGGCGATTAAAACGCGCTTGCCAAGTGCACTGTTTAATTGACACCCCCGACACGCTCGGACTTGATTCGTGCCTTGGGTGCATTTCCATTAAAACAAACCCGACGCGCAGCCGATGTTGCTGCACGCACTCAACCCCGGTAATAACAAGATGGCATTTCCAATACGTTCGATTCAGGCACCTGCGGCAGTGGTCATGGTCCGGCCACATGCCTTCACCCCCAACCCGGAAACCGCAGCAGACAACGCGTTCCAGAGCGCCAACCCTGACATCGCCACGGCAACCCTCGCCGAAGTGGCGCGTGACGAAGTCACCCAGGCGGCGCAGCGGCTCATGGCCGAGGGTGTGCGGGTTCACCTGTTCGATGACCTGGGCGAGCACGACACCCCTGACTCGGTGTTCCCCAACAATTGGTTCTCCACCCACCCAGGTGGCCATATCGCCATCTACTCGATGTACTCGAAGAACCGTCGCCGCGAGCGCCGGGCCGATGTCATCGAGATGCTCAAGCACGAGTACCGGGTGCAGGACGTGATCGACTACTCGGGCCTGGAGCAAGACGAGCTGTTCCTGGAGGGCACGGGTGCGATGGTGTTCGACCACTTGTCCAGGGTCGCCTACACCGCACGCTCGAACCGCGCCGACCCGATAGCCCTCGAGCGGTTCAGCACCCATTTCAATTTCGAGCCGATGGTGTTCGATACGGCGGATGAAAAAGGCTCGCCGATCTACCACACCAACGTCTTGATGTGCGTGGCGACCGAGTTCGCCCTGGTGGGGTTCGACACCTTCACCAACAAGGCACGGGCCGAAGAGGTACGCATGCGCCTGATCGAATCCGGCCGAGATGTGATTGACCTGACCAACCAGCAGATCAACGAGTTCGCGGGCAACGCCATCGAGCTGTCTGGGCGGGATGGGCGGCTTCTTGCGCTGTCACGCCGAGCATGCAACAGCCTCACGGCCGAGCAGCGCCAGCGCATAGAGCGCTCGGCGCGGCTGGTACCGCTGGACGTGCCGACGATCGAAATGGCGGGTGGCTCGGTGCGCTGCATGATCGCGGGCATTCATCTTTCCCCTCGCCAATAGGGCCCAGCGCGAGCTGTCGTGACTGCGTCTGCAACGACTCGATCGGTCGCAGCCCAGCCCCATCACGACAGGTTTCATTGCGGTCTATCCGGGACACTTCCGAGGGCGGGTTGCGGTGCCGAGGGCGCCGCCAGCCCGCCCTACCAACAAGAACGGAAACCCCGACATGACCCGACACGCCCTTAGCCGCATCGCCATCGCCCTGCTGCTCGCCAGTGGCGCAAGTTTCACCCTCGCCGCCCCCTTGCTCGACACCGGCCGCAGTGACGCCCCCGCTGCCGCGACCCTGGCACACAGCAACGCATGGCTGGAAATCGACCAGCTTGCCTTCGAGCACAACATCGCGCGTATCCAGAAACTGGTCGCCGGCAAAAGCCAGGTCTGCGCCGTCATGAAGGCCGACGCCTATGGCAACGGAATTGCGCTGCTGGTGCCGGCAGCCATGCGCATGGGCGTCAGCTGCATTGGCGTTACCAGCAACGAAGAGGCGCGCGTGGTCCGCGAAAAAGGCTTCAAGGGGCGGCTCATGCGCCTGCGCATCGCCAGCCTGGGCGAGGTGCAGGATGCGCTGCCCTATGCCATGGACGAGTTGGTCGGCAACCTGGAGGTGGCGCAGCAACTGGATGCCCTGGCCAAGCGCAGCGGCCAGCGGCTGAAGGTGCACCTGGCACTCAACTCCGCCGGCATGGGCCGCAACGGCGTGGAAATGGGTACGCCCCAAGGGCTCAAGGATGCCATTGCCATGGCTACCCTCGGGCATCTGGAGGTGGTCGGCATCATGACCCACTTCCCAGTGGAGGAACGTGAGGATGTGCTCAAGGGCCTTGCCCGATTCAAGGAACAGTCGGCGCTGCTGATCCGCCAGGCCAAGCTCGATCGCAGCAAACTGCTGCTGCACTGCGCCAACACCTTCACCACCCTGGAGGTGCCTGAAGGCTGGTTGGACATGGTGCGCCCGGGCGCGGCGCTGTACGGCTACCCCGTGGGCGGCCACGAGGAGTTCGAGCGTGTCATGCAATTCAAGTCGCAGGTGGCAGCGGTCAACAGCTACCCGGCCGGCAGTGGCATCAGCTACGACCACACCTACACCCTGAGCCGTGACTCGCGGGTGGCCAACATTCCCGCAGGCTACTCGGACGGCTATCGTCGGGCTTTCTCCAACAAGGCTTCGGTGCTGGTCAATGGCAAGCGCGCGCCGGTAATTGGCAAGGTCACCATGAATACCCTGATGGTCGACGTCACCGACATTCCGGGGGTCAAGGCGGGCGATGAAGTGGTGCTGTACGGCAAGCAAGGGGCTGACGAGATCACCCAGGCAGAACTTGAGACCATCAATGGGGCGTTGCTGGCCGACCTCTACACGGTTTGGGGCAACTCGAACCCGAAGGTGTTGAAAGCCAAGTGATGGCGCGTAGCATCGCCTGATGCTGCAGTGACTGTCAGATCGAACGCCGCGCGGGCGGCGCTCGACCTGGCAAGCACTGCAAGTGCTACCGCCTTGCGTTCAGCGCACCTGCCCCGCAATCAACCCCAGCGCGATCACGATCATTACCATCCCCGACACCCGCCCGACCACCTGCGCCGCCGCCGGCCGGGTCCGCAGCACCGCCTTGGCGCCATACCCCACCATCAGGTACACCACCAGCGAACTGGCCAGGTGTACCAGCCCCAGCAGCAGGATCTGCAACCACACCGGCCAGCTCGCCTGCGGGTCGGTGAACTGCGGCAACAGCGCCAGGAACAGCAGGAACACCTTGGGGTTGAGGCCGCTCACGCAAAAACCCTTGAACGCCCAGCGCGACCCGGAATCCGTCACGCGACCCTCCCCGACCTCGGGCACCGCCGGGCGCAGCAGCAGGTTGCCGCCCAGCCACAGCAGGTAAACGCAGCCCGCCAGGGTCAGCAGGGTCAGCGCCAGCGGGTGCCCGGCGATAAGGCTACCGACCCCGGCCGCGACGACCAGCGTCACCAGAAAATGCCCCGAGAGCATCCCCGCCACCGCCGGCATCACCCAGCGCCCACGCATCCCGGCAGAAATGGCATAGGCCCAGTCGGCACCGGGAGTGATCACGAACAGCAAGGACACGGCCCAGAACGCCGCCAATACACTCATGGTCACTTTGAATCTTCCTTCCACAGGGGTTTCGTTGAAAGCAAGATTACGGATATCGCCCGGGGATTTTCTTTCGTATATTCCCCATCTTAGCCACCAACCTGGAAGATTCTTCCCTCATGGACCGAACCGATCGAAAAATCCTTGCCGAACTGCAAAAAGACGGGCGCCTGTCGGTAACCGAACTGGCCGAACGCGTGGGCTTGAGCCTGTCGCCCTGCCACCGCCGGCTCAAGGCGCTGGAAGAGTCCGGCGCCATCCTCGGCTACCACGCCCGCCTGGCCCCCAGCGCCCTGGGCCTGAACTTCGCCGCGCTGGTGTTCGTCACCCTGCGCGAGGTTACCCGCCAGCCGGTGGCGGACTTCGAAGCGGCGGTTTCGCAGATACCGCAGATCGTCGAGGCGCAGCGGCTGTTTGGCGACCCGGATTACCTGCTGCATGTGGTGGCCAAGGACCTGCCGGCGTTCCAGAAGCTGTATGACGAGCAGCTGACCAGCATTCCCAATGTGAAGCGGTTGAGCTCGACGTTGGTGATGAAAGAGGTGATTCAGGATCGGTTTTTGCCGATGTAGGCATTTCGGTTTTTCGGTTGCCTGTAGCGGCCTCTTCGCGGGTAAACCGCCGCTCCCACAGGTACACCGCCATCACTGTGGGAGCGGGTTTACCCGCGAAGAGGCCGGCATTGCCCCTCAAAATCCATGCTCCATTCATGTGCATGCCGCACCAACAACGGCCATGCCGGCCTCAGTCACCAACCCTATCGCGCCGCCTCCCGCCGCCTCCCGCCACTTGGCACCCACCTTGCTACCGTCCCCCGCTTAACCTTTTGCCAGCCTTAGCTTTTTTAAGGTTCATGAGCACAAATTTACTAATTTCCCCTTGCCTGCCCCGCCGCCATCATCGCTCCAACAAGAACGCGTCGCCCCTTGTCGGCACGCGCCCGGCAACTTCGGTTGCGCCCTCCTTGCCTTGGAGTCATTCATGACCAGTGCAGCCAATTCGGCACCCCTCATCGAGAAACACACGATCGGCTACGTGCCGCCGCAAGACCGCCATGGAAAGGTAAGGGATCTGTTCACACTGTGGTTCGGCGGCAACATCGCGCCGCTGCCGATCGTCACCGGCGCCTTGGGCGTGCAGCTGTTCCACCTCAACCTGGTATGGGGCATCGTCGCCATCCTGGTCGGCCACCTGCTTGGCGGCGTGCTGATGGCGCTGCATTCGGCCCAGGGCCCGCAGATGGGCATCCCGCAGATGATCCAGAGCCGTGCCCAGTTCGGCTCGCTCGGCGCGCTGCTGGTGGTGGTGATCGCCGGGGTGATGTACATCGGCTTCTTCGCCTCCAACATCGTCCTGGCCGGCAAGTCGCTGCACGGCGTGGTCGACAGCGTGCCGGTACCGGTGGGCATCGTCGTCGGCGCGCTGGGCTCGGGCATCATCGGCATCATCGGCTACCGCTTCATCCACGTGCTCAACCGCATCGGCACCTGGGTACTGGGCATCGGCATCGTGGTCGGTTTCGGCTACATCTTCAGCCATGTGCAGAGCGATGACTTCCTCACCCGCGGCGGCTTCAACCTGGCCGGCTGGCTGGCCACCGTGTCGCTGGCGGCGCTGTGGCAGATCGCCTTCGCCCCCTACGTGTCGGACTACTCGCGCTACCTGCCGGCCGATGTGAAAGTGTCGTCGACCTTCTGGACCACTTACCTGGGTTCGGCGCTGGGCTCGAGCCTGTCGTTCATCTTCGGCGCCGTCGCCGTGCTGGCGATCCCTGCGGGCATGGACACCATGGACGCCGTCAAGCTCGCCACCGGCACCCTCGGCCCGGTGATGCTGGTGTTGTTCCTGCTCAGCGTGATCAGCCACAACGCCCTCAACCTGTATGGCGCGGTGCTGTCGATCATCACCCTGGTGCAGACCTTCGCCCACCGCTGGATCCCCACCGCCAAGAGCCGCGCCGTGCTGTCGCTGCTGGTGCTGGCCGCCTGCTGCGTGGTGGCGGTGTTCGCCTCGGCGGACTTCATCGGCCACTTCGTCGACATGGTGCTGGTGCTGCTGGTGGTGCTGGTGCCGTGGACCGCGATCAACCTGATCGACTTCTATGTCATCCATAAAGGCGACTACGACATCCAGTCGATCTTCAAGGTCGATGGTGGCATCTACGGCCGCTATAACCCGCAAGCGCTGCTGGCCTACGCCATTGGCATCGTGGTGCAGATCCCGTTCATGAACACCCCGCTGTATGTCGGCCAGGTGTCCGCCTACATCAACGGCGCCGACCTGTCCTGGCTGGTGGGCCTGGCGGTGACCACGCCGCTGTACTGGTGGCTGGCCAGCCGCGACAGCGCATATCGTCGTCGCCAGGTGAGTGCGAAGATGGCGGCTGCCGTCTGAGCCAGTGGACATCGCGGGGCAAGCCCGCTCCCACACATGAAGGAGCAACTGACTTTGTAGGAGCGGCCTTGTGCCGCGAAAGGGCTGCGCAGCAGCCCCGGCAATCTATGTGGTAACGCTGGGGCCGCTTTGCGGCCTTTTCGCGGCACAAGGCCGCTCCTACAGAGGACGTGCAAGTCCATTGTGTGGGAGCGGGTTTACCCGCGAAGGGCCGCGCAGCGGCCCCGGGGTCTGCCAGCACAGACTCAATGCCCACTACGCAGCATTTCCTTCGGCACATACTTGCCAATCTCATACTTGCCAATCGCCGCCCGGTGCACTTCATCCGGCCCATCGGCCAGGCGCAGGGTGCGCTGCATCGCATACATGTAGGCCAGCGGGAAGTCGCCACTGACCCCCGCGCCACCATGAATCTGGATCGCCCGGTCGATCACCTTCAACGCCACGTTCGGCGCCACCACCTTGATCTGCGCGATCTCGCTGCGCGCCACCTTGTTGCCCACGGTGTCCATCATGTACGCGGCCTTGAGCGTCAGCAGCCGGGCCATGTCGATCTCCATCCGCGAGTCGGCGATCTTGTCGATGTTGCCGCCCAGCCGCGCCAGTGGCTTGCCAAAGGCGGTGCGCTCGACCGAGCGCTTGCACATCAGTTCCAGGGCGCGCTCGGCCATGCCGATCGAACGCATGCAGTGGTGGATACGGCCTGGGCCAAGGCGGCCCTGGGCGATCTCGAAGCCACGACCCTCGCCGAGCAGCACGTTGTCATAGGGCACGCGCACATTCTCGAACAGCACCTCGGCGTGGCCGTGGGGCGCGTCGTCGTAGCCGAACACCGGCAGCGGGCGGACGATCTTCACCCCCGGCGCGTCCGTGGGCACCAGGATCATCGAGTGCTGCTGATGGCGCGGGCCGTCGGGGTTGGACAGGCCCATGAAGATCATCACCTTGCAGCGCGGGTCGCAGGCGCCGGAAGTCCACCACTTGCGGCCGTTGATCACCCACTCGTCACCGTCGCGCACGGCAGTGGCGGCCATGTTGGTGGCATCCGACGAGGCCACGTCCGGCTCGGTCATGGCAAACGCCGAGCGGATCTCGCCGCGCAGCAGCGGCTCCAGCCACTGGCGCTTCTGCGCCTCGCTGGCGTAGCGCACCAGCACTTCCATGTTGCCGGTGTCCGGCGCCGAGCAGTTGAACGGCTCCGGCCCCAGCAACGAGCGGCCCATGATCTCGGCCAGCGGCGCGTATTCGAGGTTGGTCAGCCCCGCGCCGTATTCCGACTCGGGCAGGAACAGGTTCCACAGGCCCTCGGCGCGGGCCTTGGCCTTGAGTTCCTCCATGATCGCGGTGGGCTGCCAGCGGTCGCCTTCGGCAACCTGGCGCTCGAACACCGGCTCGGCCGGGTACACATAGGCGTCCATGAATGCGCTGACACGCTCGCGCAGTGCCTGGACCTTGGGCGAATAGGCGAAATCCATCGGGGCTACCTTCAGTCAATGAAGAACATGGACGCAGCCTAGAACAGCCACCCTTCATCCACCTAGTCTATTTTCACTGTGTATTAACATTCATAACCGATATATGATCGGCTGATAATTCCAATGAAGAGCGGCGCCATGAACCTCAGCAAGGTCGACCTCAACCTGTTCATCGTCTTCGACGCCATCTACACCGAAGCCAACCTGACCCGCGCCGGGCAGATTGTCGGCATCACCCAGCCGGCGGTGTCCAACGCCCTGTCGCGCCTGCGCGAGACCTTCAACGACCCGCTGTTCGTGCGCACCGCCCAGGGCATGGTGCCCACGCCCATGGCGCAGAACATCATCGGCCCGGTGCGCAACGCCCTATCGCTGCTGCGCACCTCGGTGCAAGAGAGCCGCATCTTCAACCCGCTGCAGGCCAGCAAGACCTTCCGCATCAGCATGACCGACCTCACCGAGGCGGTGATCTTGCCACCGCTGTTCCAGCGCCTGCGCCGCCTGGCCCCGGCGCTGGTGATCGAGAGTTTCCCGTGCAAGCGCCGCGAAACCACCAAGGAGCTGGCCGCCGGGCGCCTTGACTTCGCCGTCGACGCACCGCTGAACACCGACCCGCAGGTGCGCCACGTCAAGCTGATGCAGGACCGCTACGTCTGCGCCATGCGCCCCGGCCACCCGCTGGCCGACAGCGCGCTGACCCTCGACAGTTACCTGGGCATGACCCACATCCATATTTCCAGCCGCCGCAACGGCCTGGGCTACGTTGACCTGGCCCTGGGCAAGATGGGCGTGCAGCGCCGCGTGGCACTGCGTTCGCAACACTACCTGATGGCTTCGCAGGTGCTGCAGCAGACCGACATGGTCATGACCGTGCCCGAGCGCTTCGCCCGCCGTCACCAGTTGCGCCACCAGCCGCTGCCGGTGGAAGTGCCGGCCCTGGAAACCCACCTGTACTGGCACGAAAGCACCGACCAGGACCCGGCCAACCGTTGGATGCGCGAGCAGATCATCGAGCTGTGCGAGCGGGTCGCCAGCCAGGAGCAGAAGGCGCTGGAAAACGCCTGAGCACTGCGGCAACGGCCCCGCCGCGCTTGCAATGCCCCGACCTTTCGGTAAACCTTGCGCCGCCCTGCCCCGGGCATTCCAGATTCACGGCACAAGGAACGCAGCATGGCTATCAGGACCCTGGTGATCGGCGCCTACGGCAACTTCGGGCGCATCATCAGCCGCCACTTGAACCAGATGCCGGACGTGCAACTGGTCATCGCCGGGCGCAACGCCCGGCAGCTCGCCCAGCTCGGCGCACAGCTGAGCAGTACTGGCGCATCGCTGCACGGTAGCTGGTGCGGTGATGCCATGGCCCCCGGTTTCGCCGAGGCCCTGCGCGAACTGGGCATCGACTGGGTGATCCACACCGGCGGGCCATTCCAGGGCCAGCCTTACCGCGTCGCCGAGGCCTGCATCGAGGCCGGCGCCAGCTATTGCGACCTGGCCGACTGCCGGCTGTTCGTCAACGACATCGCCCAGCTCGACGCCCGCGCCCGCCAGGCGGGTGTGGCGCTGCTCAGTGGCTGCAGCTCGGTGCCCAGCCTGTCGTCGGCGATCCTCGACGAACAACGCCAGCGCTTCAGCCACATCGAGTCGATCGAGCACGGCATTTCCTCCTCTGCCAAGATGCCCGGCTTGTCCACCATCGAAGGCGTGCTCGCCTATGCCGGGCGGCCGATCCGCCAGTGGCGCGATGGCCAGCCCTGCGAGGTCGACGGCTGGCTCGGCCTGCAGCTGCGCCACCTGCCAGGCCTGGGCTGGCGCTTGCTGAGCAATGTCGACGTGCCGGACATGGACATCTTCGCCAGCCGTTACGGCGCGCGCACCCTGGCGTTCAAGGCCGGTGCCGGGCTGATGGCCGGCGGCCTGGCCAACGCGGCACTGGCGCTGCTGGTGAAGTGCGGGCTGGTACGCGACCCATTGCCCTGGGCGCGGCGCCTGCATCGGCTGGGCCTGCGTTTCGAACGCTGGGGCGATGGCAAGAGCGCGATGTACCTGGACGTGCGCGGCCTGGACGAAAATGGCCAGCCCCTGCGCCTGCGTGCCCAGGTCAGCGCAACCAATGACAAAGGCCCCGAGATCCCCAGCTGCGCCGCAGTCGCGCTGATGGCCAGGCTGACCGAAGGCTATCAACCAGCAGCAGGTGCCCGCCCCTGCGTGGGCGAGATCAGCGTTGCGCAGTACCTGGCAGCCATCGACGCGCCGGACAAGATCCGCTACAGCGTCAGTTTCCAGCAGGGGCGCGACTGAGATGGATTACTTGCTGCTGAAATACCTGCATGTGATCGCCGCCGTGTTCCTGTTCGGCTTCGGCATGGGCTCCTACCTGTACCTGATCGCCGCCCACCGCACAGGCGATGCGCGGGTGATCGCCGCCGTGGCTAGGATGGTGGTGCGCTTTGACGCCTGGATCACCACCCCGGCCGGTGTCCTGCAACTGCTGACCGGCTACGCCATGGTGCGCATGGCAGGCATGGACTGGTCGATGGACTGGCTGCGCGCCGCGCTGGCGATCTTCTTCGGTGTGGGTGCGCTGTGGCTGCCGGTGCTGTTGTTGCAAACCCGCCTGCAGGCCCTCGCCGCCCAGGCCGCCGAGGCGCACTCCCCGCTTTGCCCGCGCTATCACCGGCTCTACCGTTACTGGATGTGGATGGGTGTGATCGGATTCGCCGGGATGTTCCTGATGGTACTGCTAATGGTGAAAAAACAGGCACCGTGGCAATGGCTGTGACTTGAAAGGCAGCAAGAGGAGAATTTTTTTCTCATAACCTCGCGCATCACAGAAGGAATTATTCCGAAACAACCTAGCGGGCGAGCAATAGGAAAAACCTTTACTCATCGGGCCTCGTAACATGCCGTACATGGATGCCGACTGGCGGCGTCCCGCACGGACAAGCCCTCGCTATGCACAACGCCCCCCTCTATTTCGATTACGCCGCCACCACCCCTGTCGATGACCGGGTCATCGAGGCCATGCTTGGTTGCCTGGGCCGTGCCGCCAACTTCGGCAACCCCGCCTCCAGCGGCCACAGCTTCGGCCAGGCCGCCCGCGAAGTGGTCGAGCAGGCCCGCCGCCAGGTGGCCGAACGGGTCGGCGCACAGCCCGACGACCTGGTGTGGACCTCGGGCGCCACCGAATCCAACAACCTTGCCCTCAAGGGCGTCGCCCAAAGCTACCCACAGCCCGGGCACCTGATCACCAGCCAGTTGGAGCACAAAGCCGTGCTCGACACCGCGGCCGAGCTGGAACGCCAGGGCTGGGCGGTAACCCGCCTGGCACCTGACGCCCAGGGCCTGATCCAGCCCGACGCCGTGCAGGCAGCGCTGCGGGCGGACACCCGGCTGGTGTCGCTGATGGCGGTGAACAACGAACTGGGCACCGTCACCGACTTCGCCGCCATCGGCGCGCGGGTACGCGAACACGGCGCCCTGCTGCATGTGGACGCGGCCCAGGCGGTGGGCAAGGTGCTGATCGACCTGGCCAACCAAGCGGTAGACCTGATGTCGTTCTCGGCGCACAAGGTGTATGGCCCCAAGGGCATCGGCGCGCTTTATGTCGGCCCCCGCGCCCGCAATGGCCTGCGCGCGCAGATGCATGGCGGTGGCCATGAGCGCGGGCTGCGCTCCGGCACCCTGGCCACCCACCAGATCGTCGGCATGGGCAGCGCCTTCGCCCTGGCCGGGCAGCCAGGGGACAGCGAGCACCAGCGCCTTGAGCAACTGGCCCGGCGCCTGCGCGACGGCCTGCTGGCGCTGCCGGGCGTGTCGCTCAATGGCTGCGCCGTACAACGCATTCCCCATACCCTCAACCTGTGTATCGACGCCAGCGGCTTCAACAGCCGCCTGCTGGCCAACGAACTTGCGCTGTCCACTACTTCGGCGTGCAACTCGGCGAGCAATGTGGCCTCCCATGTGCTGCTGGCCCTCGGACTGGATGAGCGCCGGGCGCGCAACAGTGTGCGCCTGAGTATCGGCCGCTACAGCAGCGAGGCTGAGGTGGACCAGGCGATCGCGGTGTTCGGGCGGGTGATTGGGGCGGCCGCTGCGACACTCTGGTAATCAGTGAGCGCGGTTCGCCGGCAAGCCGGCGAACAGGCACACGCAGCCACCGCCGGCGGTCTGCGCCCAACTGGCATCGCGACACCGTTGCCCCGCACAGGACGTGCCCCATGGCGCTGCCCCTCTGGCTGACCTTCTCGCAGGCCTGCCTACTCGGCAACCTCACCACGCAGCTGCTTCCGTTCAGCTGCGTAGCCATGGGGGTCGGCGCGTTGCTGGTGCTGGCCAGCCCCCCAAGACCCTGGTGTTCTTCTGCGCCTTCCTGCCGCAGTTCCTCGAGCCCGGGTGGCCGATTTTCAGCCAGTTCGCGGCGATGTACCTGAACACGGCGTTGATCGTCTGCCTGGTGCAATGCGGCGATTATCGAGACAGGCGCTGTCCAAGACCTGATAAAAATGCCAGTAGACGTGGGTTTTGAGGGCCTCATAACCTGTCGGCAGCTGTATCGACATCCCCTTGCAAGCGGAGCGTGCAACATGTCAAAGACAGATTTGGAGACCCTGATCCGGGAAAACCCGGAGTATGGTGGGGTAGCGCAAAAAAGCAGCGCAAGCGCAATATTCAAAGGCAAGATGATCTGGCCATCAGGGCGAATGGTGACCCTCAAACCAGTAAGCGTCTACCTGAAAGACAGTGAGAGCTTAAAGGACTATGTCCAGGCGGTTGCCATTCTTGACGCACCCCTTGATCGCGTCGTCGTATCCATTCGCAAAGATAGCAAAGACAACGTCTACCCTGTGACCAGTTTGCCAGCTGGCGATGTGGCCATGGGTATCATTTATGAAGGCTTACCAGCCAAAGAAGTAACAGGGAACGTCGGGTTTCGTCACAACGCCGGAAACCTTGAGATCTATATGATTGAGGTCGCCTTCAAACTCGAGTTCAGTAAGATCCAGAACAAGGACCTGATGGCGGAATGGGGGAAGAACCCCTCCCCTGGCGAGATGTTGACATTCAAGCTTTCTGAAGGTCATTTCATGTTTTAAGTGCCTGGACTAGGGCTTGTACGAAAAGTCGCCGAGCGGAGAACAGGCAAGGCGAAAACAGGCGAGAAACGGCCGGGGTCGCGTTCGAATTTACGTGTTGTAAATGAGCATTTTCGACCGGGCTGGCGCACTAGCCTGTTTTCAACGCAGCATGATCGTCGCGCAGGCACTTTTCGTACAAAGCCTAGGCTGCTCTATGGCTACCGATACTGCATGGTGAGAACTTCAATTTAAATAGCGCTGGGCAGGAAGCAGATTTAGCCACCTCCTGCCCAGACGTATTGCCAGAACACTGTTCATTGATCCGCTGTACACCCGAGACGGCGTGAATATTCAGCCCAGATTGAATAACACCGCTGCCCGAATCAGCGCCATGAACGCCCGCTCATTGAGGCGGTCGCCTTCGAACAGATCGATGGCGCGTCGCGTGCCGCCTTCGAAACTGGCATTGAACAATCCAGCCGGGTCCGCAAGTTCCGTGCCTTTGAGGAATGTCAGCTTCAGCTTGTCCTTGTAGCATTCGCCGGTACAGAGGACACCGGCATGGAACCAGACGGGCGTGCCGCGCCATTTCACTTCCTCGCGCACGATCGGGTCGGCCCGACGGATCAAGGCGCGCACTTGCGCAAGGCGGTGGCCTCGCCAGTCGGTCAAGGCGGCAATACGGGCATCGATCAGCTGCGAGGCGGTGGGGTTGGACAAGGAAAGATCCTCCAACAGTGAGGGCATGAGTATTTACCATACCCTGCAATTCTTTCGGCCCGCAGCCGCACTTTTTCAGAACCGTCTTGCCTGTGAACGCCCCGCATCCGTAAGACATGTCCGAGTTTGAAACTAATTGCTTCAGCCTGGCCAGCCTAGAAACGATCCCACGCGCATGCTGGAAGTTGCTGCATTGTCGGGGAAAAACCTCAGGGATGGCTTCACCGGGTCATCGCATTAGGCCCAGGCGTCTGCGACCCGGACGCCTTCAGCGCCCTGGCCAAGGCGTTGATCGAGATATGGAGGGGGAATGAACAGGACGAGCGAATAGGCGTCACTGGGGCCGCGATGCGGCCCATTCGCCGGCAGGCCGGCCCCCACAACGACCGCGCGGCCCTGAAGGCTGATGTTGTACCCGTGGGAGCCGGCTTGCCGGCGAAAGCGCCGCACGGCGGCGCCTCTACTTCAGAGGAAAGTGAACACCTCGGCCGCTGGCAGACGCGACTTGCCCAGCCCGGCATTGAAGTCTTCCTCGCTGTGGTAGCCCAAGCTCAACACCACCACGCTGGTAAAGCCACGTTCGCGCAGGCCCAGCTCGGCATCCATCACCTTCGGATCGAACCCTTCGATCGGCGTGGCGTCCAGCCCGTAGGCGGCGGCGCCCAGCAGCGCGGTGCCCAGGGCCAGGTAGGTCTGCTTCTCCATCCAGTGCTGCAGGTCCTTGTTGTCGTGGCGGTGCAGGTTGACATAGAAGCGGCGGCTCTGGTCCTGCCCGGCCTTGGCCTCGTCGCTGCGGAAACGCCCGTCCTTGCCTTCCTGCTCCAGCACCGCCTGCAGGTGCGCCTCGGTCATGTCGGTGCGCGTAGCGAACACGATCACATGGGAGGCATTGAGGATCTTCGGCGTGTTGTAGGCAAAGCCCACCTCGGTGCTCTTGGCCAGGCGCGCCTTGCCTTCATCGGTGTCGGCAACGATGAAGTGCCAAGGCTGCGAGTTGACCGAGGACGGGCTGTGGCGCAATTGCTCGAGCAGCGCATCGATGGTGGCCTGGGGGATGCGACGGCTGGCGTCGTAGGCTTTGGTGGTGTAGCGGCGCTTGGCCAGGGCAACGGTGTCCATCAACGGTGACTCCTTGGATGATCGGGATTGAGGCGCATCTTATCTTCCCGGCTGCAAAGAAAAACCAGCACAATGCAGCAACACTTTCATCCCTGGAGTGAAAATGCTGCGCATCACCGACCTGGAACTGTTCGCCCGTGCCAGCGCCCTGGGCAGCTTCACCGCCGCCGCCCACGAGGCCGACCTGCTGCCCGGCCAGGTGGCGGCGGCGATCAAGCGCCTGGAGCGCGAGCTCGATGTGCGCCTGTTCGCCCGCACCACCCGCAGCCTGCGCCTCACCGCCGAGGGCGAGCTGTACCTGCCCACCGCCCAACGGGTGCTCGACACCCTGCGCCAGGGCCGCGAAGACCTGCACGGCAACCACAGCAGCCTGCGTGGCGTGCTGCAAGTGGCCGCACCCTCGGACCTGGGGCGCAACCTGCTGCGGCCCTGGCTCAGTGCGTTTCGCCGCGAGCATCCGGGCTTGAGCCTGCGCTTCCTGCTCTCCGACCAGATGGCCGACTTCTACCGCGACCCGGTGGACGTCGCCATCCGCTACGGCCTTAACGAAGACGCCAACTACATCGCCCTGCCCCTGGCGCCGTGGAACCGCCGGGTGGTGGTGGCCGCCCCCGCCTACCTGGCCCGCCACGGCCGGCCGCAGACACCCGAAGCACTGCAACAGCACGACTGCCTTTTGTACTCGCAACAGAGCCGGGTGTACGACAAATGGCGCCTCGGCAACCGCACCGTGCAGGTGCGCGGGCCACTGTTCAGCGACGACGCCGACGTGGTGCGGCGCTGGGCCCTGGAAGGCGAAGGCATCGTCTACAAGTCGTGGCTGGACGTCAGCGCCGACATCGCCGCCGGCGCCCTGGAGATCCTGTTGCCCGAACACCCCGGCGAGCCGACCCCGGTCACCCTGGTGTGCCCGCACCGCAAGCAGCTCACCCCCGCGGTGGCGCAGCTGCACGGCTGGCTGCGCGAGCGCTTCGCCACGCTGCGCCCGGAGGGTGTATTGCAGCCGGTCGGCCCCGGCGTATAGTGGCGCTTCCCCCGACTGCAAGGAGCTGTCACCCATGCCGAGCCTGGAATTTCTGCTCACCGCCCTGATCATCGTGCTGATCCCCGGCAGCGGGGTGATTCTTACCGTCTCCAGCGCCCTGGTGGCCGGGCGCCGGGCCTGTTTGTGGACTGCCCTGGGCTGCACCCTGGGGATCGTGCCCCACCTGCTGGCCTCGGTGCTCGGCCTGTCGGCGCTGCTGCACGCCAGCGCCCTGGCCTTCCAGGGGCTGAAGTTCGCCGGGGTGGCGTATCTGCTGTACCTGGCCTATGCCACCTGGCGTGATCGCGCGGCCTTCGCCGTGGACGAAAAGGCCCCGCCGGCCGCTGCCACTCAACTGGTGCTCAAGGCCTGCCTGCTGAACATCCTCAACCCCAAGCTGACCCTGTTCTTCCTCGCCTTCCTGCCGCAGTTCATCGACCCCCACGCCGGCTCCGCCGTGGTGCAGATGCTCGGCCTGAGCGCGGTGTTCATGCTGATGACCTTCGTCGTGTTCGTGCTCTATGGCCTGCTCGCCCACCTGTTCCGTCGCGCGGTGATCGACTCGCCCAAAGTGCAGGCCTGGCTGCGCCGGGGCTTTGCCGCCTCGTTCGCAGGCCTGGGCATCAACCTGGCATTCGCCCAGCGTTAAGCGCTGCACAATCGTTCTAAACCCTGGGGCCGGTTCTGCGATATGGTGCGATTTTTCCTTAACCACAGCCCTTTGCAGGTGTTCGGAATTCGCGTCCGATTCATGCCCGCTGGGGCTGCTACGCAGGCCTATCGCGACACAAGGCCGCTCCTACAGTGAACCTCGATCACCTGTAGGAGCGGCCTTGTGTCGCGATAGGGGCGCGCAGCGGCCCCAACAGGCTCAGACTGAATGCACATTCAAAACACCTTGAACAGGCTGCAACTTGATCGGCCCTCACCATGAGCCACTGGATCGACCTCAAACAGGACGCCGACACTGGCATCGAGTCGGTCCGCGCCCATTTCACCGGCCACGCCTACGACCCGCACTGGCACGACAGCTTCCTGGTCGGCGTCACCGAACAGGGCGTACAGCAGTTCAACTGCCGCCGGGTGCGCCACCAGAGCACACCTGGCCAAGTGTTCCTGCTCGAGCCCGGCGACCTGCATGACGGCCTGGCGCCCACCGCCGAAGGCTTCACCTACTCCACCCTGTACCTCGACAGCCACTGGCTGGAAAACCAACTGCGCACGCTGTTCGAGCAGGCGCCCAGCGACGCCCTCCCCAGCTTCGCCGCCACCCTGCACTGCGATACGCGGCTGGCCGGCGCCACCAGCCGCGCATTCAACGCCTTGCACCAGCAGGACCTGCGCATCGTCCGCCAGACCGCCATCGACGACCTGCTGGCCTGCCTCACCGGCCACCTGCAGTGGCGCCGGCGCCTCGACCCTGACCCGCGCCTGCCGCTGACCGCGCAAGTGGCCCGCGACTACCTGCATGCGCACCTCGACCAGGACATCGGCCTGGACGACCTGGCGCGGGTCTGCGGCGTCGATCGATTCCGCCTGACTCGCGCCTTCAAGGCCGCCTACGGCCTGGCCCCGCATGCCTACCTGATCCAACTGCGCCTGGCCCGGGCGCGGCAGCTGCTGGCCCGTGGCCAGAGCCCGGCCGAGGTCTCCACGGCCCTCGGTTTCGCCGACCAGAGCCACCTGGGCCGCTGGTTCCGCCGCGCCTACCGGCTCACGCCGGCGGACTACCGCAAACGCTGCTCAAACCTTCCAGACTGAAGCCAGGGCGGTTGCGAACATGAGGCCACGATCAACCGGAGCCTCGACCATGTCCCACAGCCTTTTACCCTTTGTCCTCTTCGCCCTGGCCTCCAGCATCAGCCCGGGGCCGACCAACCTGCTGATCCTCGCCCAGGGTGCCCAGCGCGGCGTGCGCGCCAGCCTGGCGCCCACCGTGGCGGCCTGTGGCGCGGCGGCCGTGGTGGTGCTGCTGGTTGGCCTGGGCCTGGGCGAACTGCTGCTTGGTCACCCGCTGGCGCAACAGCTACTTGGCTGGGCGGGTGCGCTGTGGCTGAGCTGGCTGGCCTGGCGCATGCTGCGTAGCGCCGGTGCGCCGCTGCAGGCCGGTGGCAACGCAGGCTTCGGCCCATTGCAGGCGGCCACCCTGCAGCTGGTCAACCCCAAGGTCTGGCTGATGGCGCTGGCGATGATCAGCCTGTTCGCCACCCCGGCCCTGCCGCTGTGGTGGTTGACCCTGGTGTTTCTGCTGATCGCCCTGCCGAGCATGACCGCCTGGGCGCTGCTGGGTGCTGGCAGCGCGCGCTGGCTGAATTCGCCCCGGGCATTGCGCCGGTTCAACCAGAGCCTGGCGGGGTTGTTGCTGGTGTCGACCTGGTCGGCGCTGCTGCTGTAGCGCCCCCAGGGCCTGACTCACTTCAATCAAAGTAATAACGATCAAGGCTGCCCTTGCCGAAGTACCGCTCGTACTCTTGGATCGCGTAGAGGTCCATCATTCCAGCAATGTAGTCGGTCACCACGCGTTGCTGGCTGTCATTGATCGTGCGTAGTTCCGGCGGCAGAAGCATGTTGTTCTTGTTGTACTGCGGGTCGCTGTAGACCTCGAACAGCTTTCTGATTACCTGCTCGCCCTTCTTTTCGTACAACTGCACATCCTTTTTTCGCAGAATTGCTTTGAAAAGCAGTTTCTTCAGGCCCTCAGCCAACTTGGCGTGTTCTTTGTAGCCCAATTTGCCGTCGACCAGTCCGATATCGGAACAGAGGATGTGAACGATCTTGGAGGTCAGCTCCTTTTTCAGCACCATGGCGTACTCTTCCGAAGTGCCTAATCGCTTAGCCTGCATGGCATCGGTTTGAACCTCCTTGGCCAAGGTCTCAATAACTGGGTAGGCCTCGCAGAAACGCTCGCTGATTTTGAATTCATGAAGAATCTCGCCAAGGCTGATCAGGCCGAAGCTCAAGGCATCCTCAAGGTCGTGAGCGGCGTAGGCAATCTCGTCGGCCAGGTCCATGATTTCGGCGTCGATGCTTTTCACGATTTGTAGGTCGTGCTTTTGCAACTCGGCACTGAGGAACGCGTAGTCATCGTCATAGAGGAATTTCTTCGGATTGCTCCGGCGCAAATGAAAATACTTGGTCACCGCCATGAGTGTGCGTACGTTCAAGTTCAGGCCGTCGTAAGCATGGTGCTTGCGCTCCAGGGTGCGCAGGATGCGAAACGCCTGAGCGTTGCCCTCATAGCCTCCACACTCACTGCAAAGTTCGTCGAGCACGGTCTCGCCATGATGGCCGAACGGGGGATTGCCAATGTCGTGAGCCAGCGCAGCCGCCTCGACGACTACGGTTTCCTTCATGTCCAGATCGCTGGCAATAGAGCGGGCAATTTGGGCTACCTCAAGACTGTGGGTCAGGCGATTGCGATTGAAGCGCCCCGCATCGATTCCCAACAACTGCATCTTGCCTTGCAGGCGTCGGAACGAGGATGAGTACAAGATTCGCGCATAATCTCGCATCAATGCCTGGCGCCCAGTCGAACGTCCATGGTCAACAGCATGGACGCGGTATTCCAGTACCGCGACCCGCGCTTCCTGCTCCTTGGCATAGTCAATAACTTCTCTGTCGTACATGGCCTCGTCCTTTCATCCAATGTTATCTCCGAAGGACATAACTAGATGACCACGTAAAAGTCGTCAAACAACTTTATGTTTGCCGCAGGCGTCTTCCTTGCTTTGATCCCAATGCACCTGTCCAGATCGCATGCAGTACACTCGCCCCTTCACTGCGCCCAAGGCCCCTGCCCCATGCCCCGCTTGCCAAGACTGCTGTTGCCCCTGCTGCTGCTCACCGCCCTCGCCGCCTGCGACCAGGCACCCAGCCGCGAAGAAAAGATCCGCTCCAACCTGCCCCTGCAGGAAGCCTACGAGCACAATATCGGGCGCATGGCGCAGCTGTTGGCCGTAACCCACCCCAAGCTGCCCGAAGAACAGATCAAGACGGTGCTGCGCAAGCACCTGACCGTCGAGGACCAGCGCCAGGACCTGTATCGGCTCTACAGCGAAAAGAACTTCGACGATGGCGAATTCGACACCATCGTCGCCGCCACCCGCGACCCGGCCAAGGCCAAGGCGCTGGGCGAGACCGAGGAAGGCAAGCGGCTGAGTGAAAAGCTGACCGCGCTGATGCGCGAGAGCGCCAGGGACCCGAAAGTGCAGGCCTTGGTCGAAGCGCGCATGCAAGAGGTCGAGGACGAACTCCAGGCGTTGCAGCAAGCCGCTCCGTGACAGCGCCCCGGTACGCCCCCGTGCACGACGCAGGCGGGACATGTAACAAGCCTTGTCTTAAAACTGTCACCTTTCGGTCATAGGATTGACCCTGATCTGCCATTTTCCCTCAAGGATGATTCAGCCATGCGTCGTGTCGTGTTCAACCAGAAAGGCGGTGTAGGCAAGTCCAGCATCGCCTGCAACCTGGCCGCTGCCAGTGCCGCCGAGGGTTATCGCACCCTGCTGGTGGACCTCGACCCCCAGGCCAATGCCACCTATTACCTGACCGGCCTGGTCAACCAGGACATCCCGGCGGGCATCGCCGACTTCTTCCGCCAGACCCTCGCCCCCGCGCCGGCCACCGGCAAGAAGCACCGCGTGGCCATCACCGAAACCCGCTACGCCAACCTGCACCTGATCACCGCCAGCCCCGACCTTGCCGACCTGCAAGGCAAGCTGGAGAGCAAGTTCAAGATCAACAAGCTGCGCAAGTTGCTGGTGGAGCTGTCGGCGGACTACGAGCGGATCTACATCGACACGCCACCGGCGCTGAACTTCTACACCTTCAGCGCCCTGGTGGCCGCCGAGCGCCTGCTGATCCCCTACGACTGCGACAGCTTCTCGCGCCAGGCGCTGCTCAACGTGATGGCCGAGGTCGATGAACTGCGCCAGGACCACAATGCCGCGTTGCAGGTCGAAGGCGTGGTGGTCAACCAGTTCGCCGGGCGTACCGCCCTGCACCAGACCCTGGTCGACCAGTTGCGCGGCGAAGGGCTGCCGGTACTGCCGGTGTATCTGAGCAACTCGATCAAGATGCGCGAGTCCCATGAAGCGGCGGTGCCCCTGGTGCACCTGGCGCCGCGCCACCGGCTGGCGCAGGAGTTTGTCGAGTTGCTGGATGTGCTGGAGCGGGCGGCGTGAGGGGGGGTGTGGGCGGTAGTGGTCGGCTTGAGGTCGCGTGTGGGCGGGCAGGTGTAGGACGATAGCTTTGCAGCGCTCTTGAGATCGAGCGCCGCGCGGGCGGCGCTCGATCTGATAGGCGCTGAAGATGTCGAGCCGAACATACTGCAGCCCCTACCACCGCCGCCCCTGGTCACGCTCACCGCTACCACCGCTGTAACGCGTGTCCTGCCCGCCCTGGATATTCGACCGACTACTGGAAGAGCTGCCATCGCTGTAGCGCGTATCCTGCCCACCCTGAATATTCGCCCGGCTGCTGGAAGAGCGGCCATCGCTGTAGCGCGTGTCCTGCCCACCCTGGATGTTCGAGCGGCTGCTGGAAGAACTGCCGTCGCTGTAGCGCGTATCCAACCCACCCTGAATATTCGAGCGGCTGCTGGAGCGGCGCCCGTCGCTGTAGGTGGTATCGAAGCCGCCCATGATATTGGCGCGGCTGGTTGAGGTGGTGCCGTCGCTGTAGCGGCAATCCTCGCCGCCGTGGATGTTCTTGCGGCAGCTGTCGGCCAGGGCCGAGGCGCACGGCAACGCCAGCAGCAATGCGGCCAGTAGCAGATGGGTGGGTTTCATGGCAGTCCTTGTCGGCAAATTACATTCAGCATCACGCGGCCTGCATGTATCCACCAAGGCTCGCTAAAGCACAAGTGTTTCGAGCAGGCCAATCGCCACTAGATGGCACTCGCTGTTGACGGGCATGCAGATTTACCCACCCGAGCCTCTGTTCAGCACAAGACAAATCGTTATAAGATAACGTTTCATTTGACATTCATTCCTGCCTGCGACCCCTTGCCGATGACCAGCGCCACCGCTTCCCCCACCCTGCTCACCCAGCGCCTGCAGAGCATCGATGCCCTGCGCGGCCTGGTGATCCTGTTCATGCTGCTCGACCACGTGCGCGAAACCTTCTTCCTGCATCGCCAGGTCAGCGACCCGATGAGCATCGACGTCACCGACCCCAGCCTGTTCGCCAGCCGCACCCTGGCCCACCTGTGCGCGCCGGTGTTCGTACTGCTGACCGGGCTGTCGGCCTGGCTTTACGGCGAGAAGTACCAGGGTCGTAGCGACGTCTCGGCGTTCCTGTTCAAGCGCGGGCTGTTCCTGGTGGCGCTGGAGTTCACCATGGTCAACTTCGCCTGGACCTTTCAACTGCCGCCGAGCGTGATCTACCTGCAGGTGATCTGGGCCATCGGTATCAGCATGATCGCCCTGTCGCTGCTGGTGTGGCTGCCGCGCCCGGTGCTGCTGGCACTGGGTGCGCTGATCGTGGCCGGGCACAACCTGCTCGATGGCCTGAATTTTGGCCCGGAGTCGGCGCTGCACGTACCCTGGGCGATCCTGCATGACCGTGGCTGGCTGCAAGCGACCGACAGCCTGCGCCTGCGCACCTCCTACCCGGTGCTGCCGTGGATTGGCGTGATCGCCCTGGGTTATGGCCTGGGTCCGTGGTTTGCCCGCACCAACAATGCCGCCGAGCGCCAGCACCGTTTGCTGTTGGCCGGCACCGCCGCACTGCTCGGTTTCGCCGTGCTGCGCCTGCTCAACGGCTACGGCGAAGCGCCGTGGAGCAGCTACCCGAGTGTCACGCAAACCCTGATGAGCTTCTTCAACATCACCAAATACCCGCCGTCACTGCTGTTCCTCGCCCTGACCCTGGGCACCGGCCTGTTGCTGCTGCGCGGCTTCGAGCGCGCAGGTTGCGCCCGCTGGATCAGCATGCTGGCGGTGTTCGGCGCCGCGCCGATGTTCTTCTACCTGCTGCACCTGTATGTGCTCAAGCTGCTGTACCTGGCCAGCGTGGCACTGTTCGGTCTCAACCATGGCGACTATTTCGGCTTCGACGGTATTGCCGCGGTGTGGCTGAGTGCTGTGCTGCTGGCGGCGGCGCTGTACCTGCCGGTGCGTGGGTTCGCCCGCCTTAAAGCACGCCGGCGCGACATCGCCTGGCTCAAATACCTGTAAAGGCGTTTTCACCCGGCGGGTGATGGTCTACCATGCCGCCCGCCGGTTTCCACTCGGAATTAATAGGGAATCCCCAGGCCGCCACACGCGCGCCAAAGGGAACTGCCCCCGCAACTGTAGGTGCCGAGCCCGCGCCATCGATGCCACTGGACCTTGTGTCCGGGAAGGCTGGCGCAGGGCCAGGACGCACCAGTCAGGAGACCTGCCGGCACATGTTCACCAACCGGCGGGGTGTCCGGGATGGCCATCCGTTAGTTGCCTCGGGCGCCCTGCCCGAAGCCTGGCGATGCCTGTCCGTGCTCATTCCGTGCACCCTTCGACAGGAGATCGCCCGACCATGCTGCCCCGTATCGCCACCCTGCTCGCCGCCATGTCGCTGACCGGCCTGGCCCAGGCCGCCGCCACGCACTACCCGCTCACCGTCGAAAACTGCGGCGTGCCGCAAACCTTCGCCCAGGCGCCCGCGCGCGCCGTGACCATCGGCCAGGCCGGCACCGAGATGCTCTATGCGCTGGGCCTGGGCGACAGACTGGCTGGCACCTCGCTGTGGTTCAACAACGTGCTGCCCGAGTTCAAGACGCAGAACGACAAGGTCGAGCGCCTGGCCGACAACGACCCCAGCTTCGAAGCGGTGGTGGGCAAACGCCCGCAACTGGTGGCCGTACAGTTCGAATGGATGGTCGGCGCCCAGGGCGTGGTCGGCACCCGCGAGCAGTTCGCCGAGCTGAATATCCCCACCTACCTGCTGCCGTCCGACTGCGAAGGCAAGGACAACCTGGTCGGCGCCGACGGCACCCGCCTGCAGCCATTCAAGGTCGAGACCATCTACAAGAGCGTCAGCCAGCTGGCCGAGATCTTCGACGTGCAGGACCGTGGCACGGCGCTGAACGCGCAACTCAAGGGCCAGCTGGAGCATGCTAAACAGCAACTGGCCGGCAAGGATCTTTCCGGCACCAGCGCACTGTTCTGGTTCTCCAGCGCCGACCTTGAGATCGACCCCTACGTCGCCGGCCGCCAGGGCGTGGCCGACTTCATGCTGCAGACCCTGGGCGTGCGCAACGTGGTCGAGTCCAGCGAAGAATGGCCCACCGTGGGTTGGGAAACCCTGGCCAAAGCCAACCCCACCTGGCTGATCATCGCCCGCATGGACCGCCGCCGCTTCCCCGCCGACGACTTCCAGAAGAAGCTCGAATTCCTGCGCAGCGACCCGGTAACCAAGAACATGGACGCCGTGAAAAACGGCCGCATCATCGTCCTCGATGCCGACGCCATGCAGGCCGGCATTCGCCTGTTCCGTGGCCTTGAGCGGTTGTCCGCAGCCTTCGCCAGCGGCCAAGCGCCACAACCATGAGCCGCCTGCTGCCCCTCGCCATTGCCGCGCTGGCCGCCCTGCTGCTGGCCATGCTCGCCGGCATCGCCATCGGCGAAACCCGCCTGAGCATCGACCTGGTCTGGCAGGTGCTGGCCAACCAGCTGTGGCAGGCCGGCCACGCCCTCGACCCGATCGACGCCGGCATCGTCTGGAACTATCGTCTGCCGCGCACCCTGGTCGCCGCCGCCTGCGGCGCGGGCCTGGCCACCTGCGGCGTGGTGCTGCAGGCGTTGCTGCGCAACCCGCTGGCCGAGCCCTACTTGCTGGGCCTGTCCGCAGGCGCCTCGACCGGCGCCGTGGCGGTCGGCCTGCTTGGCCTGGGCGGTGCAGCGCTGTCGCTGTCCGGCGGCGCCTTCATCGGCGCGCTGGCGGCGTTCGGCCTGGTGCTCTTGCTGTCGCGCGCCAGCGCCAGCAGCCACAACAACGCCCAGGTGATCCTGGCAGGCATTGCCGGGTCGCAACTGTTCAACGCCCTGACCGCCTTCCTGATCACCAAGTCGGCCACCGCCGAGCAGGCACGCGGCATCCTGTTCTGGCTGCTGGGCAACCTCAGCGGCGTGCGCTGGCCGTCGGTGTGGCTGGCACTGCCGGTGGCCGTGCTTGGTCTTGCGGTGTGCCTGTGGCACCGCCGTGCCCTGGACGCCTTCACCTTCGGCGCCGATTCCGCCGCCTCGCTGGGCGTGCCGGTACGCCGCACCCAGCTGCTGCTGATCAGTTGCACGGCGCTGGTGACCGCGGTGATGGTGTCGATCGTCGGCGCCATCGGTTTCGTCGGCCTGGTCATCCCCCACGCCCTGCGCCTGCTGCTCGGCCCCGGCCACAGCCGCCTGCTGCCGGCCAGCGCCCTCGGGGGCGCGCTGTTCCTGATCGTCGCCGACATCCTTTCGCGTACCCTGATCGCCGGCCAGGTGATCCCCGTGGGCGTGGTCACCGCGCTGATCGGCGCACCGGTGTTTGCGCTGATCCTGGTCAGCCGCCGGGGGCGCCCATGACCGTGATCAATTCGCTGCAAGTCGCCCCGCTCGCCTGCCAAGGCTTGAGCCTGCGCCTGGGCGAGCGCCAGGTGCTGCAGGGTATCGACCTGGCCGTGCGCCCCGGTGAAACCCTCGGCATCGTCGGCCCCAACGGCTCGGGCAAATCCACCCTGCTCAAGCTGCTCGCCGGCCTGCGCACGCCCACCACGGGCAAGGTGCACTTGCTCGGCGAACCCTTGGCGACACTGCCACGCCGGCGCATCGCCCAACAGCTGGCACTGGTCGAGCAACAGGCCGACACCCAGGACGCCATCAGCGTCTTCGAAGCCGTGGCACTGGGTCGCACGCCCTGGCTGTCGGCACTGGCCCCCTTCGGCAAGGCCGACCGCGCCATCGTCGAACAGGCCCTGACCGACGTCGACGCCAGCCACCTCAGCCAGCGCATCTGGCGCGAGCTGTCCGGTGGCGAACGCCAGCGCGTGCACATCGCCCGCGCCCTGGCCCAGCGCCCGCAACTGCTGCTGCTCGACGAGCCGACCAACCACCTGGATATCCAGCACCAGCTGAGCCTGCTGCAACAGGTCCAGGCCCTGCCGGTGACCACACTGGTGGCCCTGCACGACCTCAACCAGGCGCTCACCTGCGACCGCCTGGCCGTGCTCGACCAGGGCCGCCTGGTGGCCCTCGGCAAGCCCGAAGCCGTGCTCACCCCAGAGCGCCTGCTGAGCACCTTCGGCGTACACGCCCACTACCTCACCGACCCCTTCGACGGCGCGCGCATCCTGCGTTTTCGCGCCCCCTGAACCAGGAAGTTCCGCCCATGCCGCCCCGCACCGCCGCCCTGCTGCTTGCCGCCTTGCTGACCACCACCGCCACCCAAGCCGAGGTGTTCGAAGTGAAGATGCTCAACCGCGGCGCCGAGTGGGCGATGGTCTACGAGCCGGACCATCTGCGCATTGCCCCGGGCGACACCGTGCGCTTTCTGCCGACCCAGGCCGGGCACAACGCCGCGAGCATTCCTGGCCTGCTGCCGGCAGGCGCCGAAGCGTTCAAAAGCAAGCTCAACCAGCCGTTCGAATACACCTTCAGCCAGCCCGGGCTGTATGGCATCCAGTGCATCCCGCACCTGGCGATGGGCATGGTGATGCTGGTGCAGGTGGGCGAGCCCACGCCGGCGCAGTTGCCAGACGCCCTGCCCGCCCGCGCGGCCAGCCGCCTCGCCGCGCAGCTGCAAAAGCTGGAGGCCGGGCAATGAAACCGCTGTTCATCGCTTTGCCGCTGCTCGGCCTCAGCCCGCTGGCCCTGGCCGAGTCCGCCCAGTCCAAGGCCAATGGCATCGTCGAAGACAGCAACTGGAGCCTGCTCAACCGCACCGTCTACGACCAGCGCGACTACCGCAACGGCGGGCGCAACAGTGCCGCGCGCAACGCCTACAAACCCCGCCCCGAACGCAGCGGCAAGGCCGAGGAATGGGCCTATGGCCTGATGGGCACCCTCAGCTCCGGCTTCACCCAAGGCCTTATCGGTGTGGGCGTCGATGCCCACGCTTACCTTGGCGTGCAGCTCGACAGCGGCGGCGGCCGCGCCGGCAAGGCGCGCCTGCTGGCCATCGACAACGACGGCCACCCCAAGCGCGAATACAGCCGGGGTGGCGCGGCGGTGAAACTGCGCGCATCCAACACCGTGCTGGCCTACGGCGAGCAGCGGGTCAAGACCCCGGTGTTCAGCTCGTCGGACAGCCGCCTGTTGCCCGAGACCTTCACCGGCTGGTTCCTCACCAGCAACGAGATCGACCGGCTCAAGCTGGTGGCCGGGCACTTCAACGAAGGTACCGACCGCAATGCCTCCAGCCACGATCAAGGCTTCGTGGTGAACTACTCCAACGGCCGCCAGGGCGACAGCTTCGACCTGGCCGGCGCCGTGTGGAACCCGACCGCCAACGTCAGCGCCAGCCTGTACAGCTCCCGCTACCAGGACACCTGGAACCAGCACTACCTCGGCAGCACCCTCAGCCACGCCTTCGACGACCGGCGCAGCCTGAGCCTTGACCTCAACCTGTACCGCACCACCGACACTGGCAAGGCCCTGTCCGGGCGTATCGACAACACCACCTGGAGCCTGGTCTCGCGCTACGCCCAGGGCCCGCACGCGTTCAGCCTGGGCTGGCAGCAGGTGGACGGCAACACGCCGTTCGACTACGTCAGCCGCGGGGCGATCTACCTGGGTAACGCCGTGCAGTTGTCGGACTTCAATGCGCCGAACGAGAAGTCGTGGCAGGCCAGGTATGACCTGAACATGGGGGCCTATGGCGTGCCGGGGTTGAGCCTGACGGCGTTGTATGTGCGCGGGTTTGATATCGATGGCACGCATGTGGATCCGCGTGGGGGGTATGCGTATCTGGGGTATGGCAAGGATGGCAAGCACTGGGAGCGGGACCTGGAGGCGCGCTATGTGGTGCAGAGTGGGGCGGCCAAGGGGGTGGCGGTATCGGTAAGACATAACGTGCACCGGGGGGATACGGCACAGGCGGAGTTGGATGGGGATCAGGTCAGGGTGGCGGTGGAGTGGCCGATCAGCGGGGGGTTCTGAAGGTCCTTTGACGACCGGATGTGGGCCACAAGGTGCAGGGCGACAGGTTTGCAGCGCTCTTGAGATCGAGCGCCGCCCGCGCGGCGCATCGCTGGCAAGCCAGCTCCCACATCTGTTTCGGGCCAGTCACTCCTGCATGGTCATCACTGTCCGCCTTGTTGGTTCGACTCACTATTGAGGTGGGCACCACTGGCGCCTCGCCCGACTTGAGACATGCACCAAGGCGGGCAGCGGTACCCTCACAGGCATAATTGGCCCGAAACAAATGTGGGAGCTGGCTTGCCAGCGATGCGCCGCGCGGGCGGCGCTCGATCTCATAGGCGCTGCAAAAACACCGGCGAACCTCAGCGAACCTCACCGCCTGCGCCGCAGGTAGCTCTCCAACGGATCCTTGCTCAACCCTTCCTGGGCCTGGGCCACCGAGGCGATGAACAGCGAGAACAGCTCCGACTGCTTGGCGATGTCCAGCTTGCTGTACACATGCTTGCGGTGGGTCTTGACCGTGTCTTCGCTGATCCCCAGCCGTTCGGCCAGCGAGCGGATGGAGTGCCCGCGCAGCATGTACTGGGCCACCAGGCACTCGCGCTCGGTCAACAGCGACGAGCCGAACTGGGTCAGCGCGGCGTTGATCTGGCGCCCCAGCGCACTTTCGAAGCGCCCTCCCAGCGCATCCGCATCCAGGTCCCCCCAATGCCGGCGCACCACGGCCAGCACCCAAGGGGCGATGCGCTTGAGTTCGTCGACCTGCTGCCGGCCCAGGCGGCGGGTACTGGCCAAGGCCACGGCGATGGTCAGCTTGGGCCCCAGTGGCACGATGTAGTTCAGCTCATCCTCAAGCCGCGCATGCTGGTAGAACGACACGTAATATTCGCTGCGCTTGAAGTGGTCCGGTGCCACATCGCTCAGTCGGTAGCAGCCAGGGGCAATGCCCTCGATGCAGGCCCGGTAGAACGGGCACAGCAGGTAGAAGCCTTCCAGGTACTTGCCGATGCTGCCCTCGGGCATCCACGGCCCCTCCTCGTCCCGTTCGAACAAGGCCGAAGGCAGCCCTTGATGGGGGAACAGGAACACGGTGATGGCGTGGGAAGGCGCCAGGTAGTTCAGCGCGGCGAACAGCGACTCGACGAACGCCGACGTGCCGATGCAATCGACCACGTGGGCGATCTGCTCGAACCACTCCGCGGATTGAAGGCGGTCTCTGCTCATCTGCTTGCTTGCCTCTTGAATCGGAAAAAGCCGTTGCATCGCTGCAACGGCGTTTCCCATCTTTCCATGCCCGGGGCGGGCTCACCAGCGCGCAGTAGCGCAGGGGTCAGCGCGCCGCCCAGGCATTGAAGCGCTCTTCCAGCTCTTCGCCGTGGTCGACCCAGAACTCGGCGTTCACCAGCTGGGCCTCGGCCAGGTTGGCCGGGGCCGTTGGCAGTTGCTGCTGGATGTCTGCCGGCAGTGCATTGACCGCATCGGTACGCACCGGGCCGTAGGGAATGTGGCTGGAGAAGGTTTTCTGCGTGGCGGCTTGGCTGGCGAAGGTGATGAACTGCTGCGCCAGCTCCTTGCTCTTGGAGCCGCGCACGATGGCCCAGTGGTCCGGATCGTACAGGCTGCCTTGCCAGACGATGCCAAGCTTGGAGCCGTCCTTCTGCGCCGAGGCGATGCGCCCGTTGTAGGCGGCGGACATCACCACGTCACCGGCCACCAGCCATTGCGGCGGTTGCGCGCCGGCCTCCCACCACTGGATGTTCTGCTTGATCTGGTCGAGCTTTTTGAAGGCCCGGTTGACGCCCTCTGGAGTGCCCAGCACGGTGTACAGGTCCTGGCGTGGAACGCCATCGGCCAGCAGCGCGACCTCGAGGGTGTACTTGGCGCCCTTGCGCAGCCCGCGCTTGCCCGGGAAGCGCTGGGTGTCCCAGAAGTCCGCCCACGACGTCGGCCCATTGGCGAGCTTCTGGGTGTTGTAGGCCAGCACCATGGACCAGACATAACTGGCCACGCCGCACTCGCTCACGGTACCGGGCAGGTAGTTGGCCTGGTCGCCCAGCAGGGCCGGGTCGATGCGCTCGAACAGGCCCGCCTCGCAGCCGCGGATCAGCTCGGGGCTTTCGACCTCCACCACGTCCCAGGACACATGGCCGACATCGACCATGGCCTTGACCTTGGAAAGTTCGCCGTTGTATTCGCCGGCCACTACCTTGCCTGCCCCGCTCTGCTCGAAGGGCTGGAAGTAGGCGGCCTGCTGCGCGGCCTTGGTGGCGCCGCCAAAGGAGATGACGGTGAGGCTGGAAGTGCCGGCAAGGGCGGGAAGACTGGCAGCGGCGAGCACTGCAAGGCTGAGTGACGCGGTGATGGTACGCATGGAAACTCCCTCACGATTTATGGTTGTGTGTATCGAGGCAGTTGGGCCAGTCGGCCCGAGCCCGCAGTGCCCGGGGGGATGCGGGGGGATTTCTTGTTGTGGGTGGTTCCTGGTGCATGACAAGACAGCGGTAGCGCCTATGAGATCGAGCGCCGCGCGGGCGGCGCTCGATCTCCCAGGCGCAACACATCCAAAGGCAAACACCTCCCAGCCCCAACCCCTTACCGCAACTGGAACCAGGTGGTCTTCAACTGCGTGTACTTGTCGAACGAGTGCAGCGACAGATCGCGGCCGAACCCGGACTGCTTGCCGCCACCAAACGGCACCGTGGTATCCAGCGCATCCATGGTATTGACCGAAACCGTACCGGCCTTCAGCGCCTTGGCCACACGGTGGGCGCGGTTGAGGTTGTCGCTCCACACCGACGCGGCCAGCCCATAGATGCTGTCATTGGCCAACTGCACCGCCTGCTCTTCGCTGTCGAACGCGCTGATGGCCAGCACCGGCCCGAAAATTTCATCGCGGGCCAGGCGGCTGTCGCTGCTGACGTTGCCGAAAATCGTCGGCGTGATGAAGTTGGAAGAACCATTGAAGGTCAGTTGCTCGCCACCGCTGAGCAACGTCGCGCCCTCCTCGCGCGCCTGGCCGATCGCCCGCACGATGCGCGCGGTCTGCTCGCTGTCGACGATCGCGCCAGCGGCACTGGCCGGGTCGAGCGGGTCGCCCGGCAGCCAGGCCTGAGCCTTGGCGATCACCCGTTCGACGAACTCGTCGTGGATCGAGCGCTGCACGTACAGGCGCGAGTTGGCCGAGCACACCTCACCCTGGTTGAAGAAGATGCCGAACGCGGCCTTCTCGGCGGCCAGGTCAAGGTTCTGGCAATCGGCAAACACCAGGTTCGGGCTCTTGCCGCCGCACTCCAGCCACACCTGCTTGAGATTCGACTGGGCCGAGTACTGCATGAAGTACTTGCCTACCTGGGTGGAGCCGGTGAACACCAGGCAATCGACGTCCGGGTGCAGCCCCAGGGCCTTGCCGGCCTGCTCACCCAAGCCCGGCACCACGTTCAGCACGCCCTCGGGGATGCCCGCCTCCAGTGCCAGCTGGCCGAGGCGCAGGGCCGAGAACGGCGACTGCTCGGCGGGCTTGAGCACCACGCTGTTGCCAGCGGCCAATGCCGGCGCCAGCTTCCAGGCGGCCATGTCCAGCGGGAAGTTCCACGGCACCACGGCGGCAATCACGCCCAAGGGTTCGCGGGTGATGGTGGCCAGCGCATTGGCGGCCGTGGGCGCGACCTGGTCGTAGACCTTGTCCAGCGCCTCGCCGTACCAGGCGAACACCCCGGCCGCGCCGGGCACGTCGATGTTGTAGGCATCCATTACCGGCTTGCCCATGTTCAGCGAGTCCAGCAGCGCCAGTTCTTCGCGGTGCGCCAGCAGCAGGTCAGCCAGCTTGATGAGGATTTTCTTGCGCTGGGTGGGGGCCATGCGCGCCCAGGGCCCTTGCTCGAATGCGCGGCGGGCGCTGCGCACGGCCAGGTCGACTTCGTCTTCAGCGCAGGCCGCCACCCGGGCGAGCAACTGGTTGGTGGCCGGGTTGATGGCGTTGAAAGTCGCCCCCGAGGAGGCCTTCACCGAGTGGCCGCCAATCAGGGCGGTGTCGATGAATGTTTGGCGGTTGGCCCGCTGTTGCCAGAAGGAAAGGTCGAACACGCTGCGCTCCCACATCGACCGCGTTCGCGGTCAGTTGTTATTGATGTGAGCCGATGGTGCGCCACTCTGGACGGCGGGAAAATTAGTAAAAATGTTCTCCAGACCTATGAAAAAACTCTCTAGGCGATCAGTCAGGCAACTGATAGCGCTCGGCAAAGTACTGGCGGAAGAACTCCACCGCCACCCGCACCTTGGCCGAGCCGGCCAGCGGCGCGGTGTACACCGCCCAGATGTCCGCCGCCTGCTGGTAGTCGGGCAGCACCTGCACCAGCCGCCCGTCCTCGATGCTGTCGTGAACATCCCACCATGAGCGCAGCAGGATGCCCCGCCCGTCCAGGCACCACTGGTGCGCCACCTCGCCATGGTTGCTCGACAGGGCGCCGGTCACCCGCACGCTCTCCTCGCCTTGCGGGCCTTCCAGGTGCCACAGCCCGAACGGGTGGTCGCGCTCCTTGATCACCAGGCAGTCATGGCTGGCCAGGTCGGCCAACACCTTGGGCGTGCCCCGCTCGGCCAGGTAGCCGGGCGCTGCGCACAGCACCCGGCGATTGCGCGCCAGCGGCTTGGCGATCAGGTGCGGGGCGATGACGTTGCCGACGCGGATGTCCAGGTCCACCCCTTCGGCGATCAGGTCCACCAGGCGGTCGTGCACGTCCAGGCGGATGTCCAGCCGTGGGTAGCGCGCCGCCAGCTCCGACAAGGCCGGCGCCACGAAGCGCCGGCCCAGGCCCAGGCTGCTGGCGATGCGCAGTTGCCCGGCAGGCTCGCGCTGGCCGGCATTGAGGTCGTCGCCCATGCGTTGCAGGGTCTCGAAGATCTGCTGCGCCCACTGGTAGACCCGCTCGCCCTCTTCGCTCACCGTCACCCGCCGGGTGGTGCGGTGCAGCAGGCGCACCCCCAGGCTCTCCTCGAGCAGGCGGATGCGCTTGCTGACGAACGCCGCCGACATACCGCGCTCGTCCGCCACGGCGGCAAAGCTGGCGCGGCGCGCTACCTGCAGGAAGATATCGAGGTCGTCGAGGTTCGGCAGATTATTCACGATTCGTGCACCAAGAATTGATCGAATAGCGGATTATCTCCGCAGCGCGCCCTTATAGCATGAGTGCATCCTCCCTGAACACGAGATGCGCCCCCATGAGCAAGACCTTCAAAATCGCCGCCATCCCCGGTGACGGCATCGGCAACGAAGTCCTCCCGGAAGGCATCCGCGTGGTCGAGGCCGCCGCCCGCAAGCACGGCCTGAACCTTGAGATCGAATTCTTCGAATGGGCCAGCTGCGACTACTACCTGGCCCACGGCAAGATGATGCCGGACGACTGGTTCGAGCAGCTCAAGGGCTTCGATGCCCTGTATTTCGGCGCCGTCGGCTGGCCGGACAAGGTCCCGGACCACATCTCGCTGTGGGGCTCGCTGCTCAAGTTCCGCCGCGACTTCGACCAGTACGTCAACATCCGCCCGGTGCGCCTGTTCCCCGGCGTGCCCTGCCCGTTGGCGAACAAGCAGCCAGGCGACATCGACTTCGTGGTGATCCGCGAGAACACCGAAGGCGAATACTCGTCGCTGGGTGGGCGCATGTTCGAGAACACCGAGAATGAATTCGTCCTGCAGGAGTCGGTGTTCACCCGCCGTGGCGTCGACCGCATCCTCAAGTACGCCTTCGAAGTCGCCCAGACCCGCGAGCGCAAGCATGTCACCTCGGCCACCAAGTCCAACGGCATGGCCGTGAGCATGCCCTACTGGGACGAGCGCACCGCCGCCATGGCCGCGCACTACCCCGAGATCAGCTGGGACAAGCAGCACATCGACATCCTCTGCGCGCGCTTCGTGCTGCAGCCGGAGCGCTTCGACGTGGTGGTGGCTTCCAACCTGTTCGGCGACATCCTCTCCGACCTGGGCCCGGCCTGCGCCGGCACCATCGGCATCGCGCCGTCGGCCAACCTCAACCCTGAGCGCAAGTTCCCGTCGCTGTTCGAACCGGTGCATGGCTCGGCGCCGGACATCTACGGGCAGAACATCGCCAACCCGATCGCGATGATCTGGTCGGGTGCACTGATGCTCGAGTTCCTCGGCAAGGACGGCGACGACGCCCGCTACCAGGCCGCCCACGACGACATCCTCAAGGCCATCGAAACCGTGATTGCCAATGGCGACACCACCCGTGACATGGGCGGCAGCCGTTCGACCCAGGACGTGGGCAAGGCGATTGCCGAGTTGCTCGGCGCCTGACCTTTCGGCACCTTCGCGGGTAAACCCGCTCCCACAAGGCTTGCACGACCGTTGTAGGAGCGGCCTTGTGCCGCGAAAGGGCTGCGCAGCGGCCCCGGCGGTCTTGCAGTGTCACTCAGATCCCGGAGCTGCTAAGCAGCCCTTTCGCGGCACAAGGCCGCTCCTACAGGAAGACAGTTGCTCCCACAGGTCTAGTGCAAGCCTTGTGGGAGCGGGTTTACCCGCGAAACAGGCGAAACCAATCATCCGGATTGTCCGACGATTCTATTGCCACTCGCCCAGATTCAATGCAGAATCTGTTAACTAAAAGATATTTGTCATCTAATAGTTAACAGAAAGGAAAAACAACACCCGATACGGACTTCCCAACGCCTGACTCCAACTACAAAAAAAATGCCCCTGGAGACAATTGATGTCCCCCAACAATAAAAAGATTGATGTGTTCCTGATTGCCGTGAGCCTGGTTGCCGTGCTGCTCACCGTGATCGGCCTTGCTGTCTTCCCCGCGCAAGCGGAAAGCCTCGCCAACCAATTGTTCGAAGTGGCCACCCGCACCTTCGGTACCAGCGTGCAGGTCCTGGTGTTCGGCAGCTCGCTGGCGGTGCTGTATCTGGCCTTCAGCAAGTACGGCAACATTCGCCTGGGTGCCGGCAAGCCGGAATACTCCACCACCACCTGGGTGTTCATGTTCATCTGCGCCGGCATGGGTTCCTCGACCCTGTACTGGGGCGTGATGGAGTGGGCCTACTACTACCAGACCCCTGGCCTGAACATCGCGCCGATGTCGGCCCAGGCGCTGGAATACAGCGTCAGCTACTCGTTCTTCCACTGGGGTATCAGTGCCTGGTCGATCTACGCCCTGGCCTCGCTGGCCATGGCCTACCACTTCCATGTGCGCAAGAAGAGCGGCCTTAACCTGGCGTCGGTAATCGAAGCAGTCACCGGCTTCAAGGCCACCGGCCCGGTCGGCCGCGCTGTCGACCTGATCTTCCTGCTGACCATGATGGGCGCGCTGACCGTATCCCTGGCGCTCACCGCCTCGACCCTGACCCGTGGCCTGGCGGACCTGGCCGGCACCCCCAACACCTTCACCGTGCAACTGCTGGTGATCGGCGCGGTGGCGCTGCTGTTCTCGCTGAGCTCGTACATCGGCATCGACGGCGGCCTGCAGCGCCTGTCGAAGATGGTCTGCGTCGGTGCCCTGCTGTTCGCCGCCGTGGTGCTGCTGGTCGGCCCGACCCAGTTCACCCTGAACAACACGGCCAACTCCATCGGCCTGATGCTGCAGCACTACGTGCAGATGAGCCTGTTCACCGACCCGGCCGGCGACGGTGCCTTTACCCGCAACTGGACGGTGTTCTACTGGCTGTGGTGGGTGTCCTACGCGCCGGGGGTGGCCATGTTCGTCGCTCGCGTGTCGCGCGGGCGGTTGATCAAGGAAGTGGTATTCGCCCTGCTGCTGGGCGGCAGTTTCGGTTGCTGGTTCTTCTTCGGCGCGCTGGAAAGCTACAGCATGCACCAGTTCATCAACGGCCAGATCGACGTGCCCAAGCTGCTCAGCACCGCCGGTGGCGAAGCGGCGGTGACCGACCTGCTGCTGGCCCTGCCGTGGGGCACGCTGTTCCTGGCGGCGTACCTGTTCATCATGGCGGTGTTCTGCGCCTCGCACATGGACGCCGCCGCCTACGCCGTGGCCGCCACCAGCACCCGCAACCTGCGTGAAGGCGAAGACCCGAGCCCCACCCTGCGCCTGTTCTGGTGCGTGGTGCTGACCCTGGTGCCGCTGGCCATGCTGTTCGCCAAGGCGTCGCTGTCGACCATGAAGACCGCCGTGGTGCTCACCGCGATCCCGTTCATGGTGATCCTGCTGGTGAAGATCTACGGCTTCTTCAAGTGGCTGGCGGCCGACTACGGCCAGGTGCCGGCGTACCGCATCGAGGAAGAGGCCACCCGCCTGGCGGGTGAGGAGCCGCAACAGCAAGCGCCACGCAGCGCGGCGGCGGTGCACTGAAACGAAAACCTGTGTCGCCCTATCGCCGGCAAGCCGGCTCCCACAATGTCCGCAGCGCTACATGACCCTGTGGGAGCCGGCTTGCCGGCGATAGGGCCACAATCAGCAACCTTGAATTCAGCTCCATTCAAATTTTTTTGCCCAACTTGTTAACCAATAGATACGCGTTAACCAATAAGAACCGAGATAGAGCCATGAACGATTTCAAACGCCTGCCCGTCGATTTCTGTGCCAACCCTGAAGTGGCCTACACCTTGCCGGCCAAGTTCTACACCCAGGCCGCGGTGTTCGAGCACGAGAAGGAAGCGATCTTCGCCCGCAGCTGGATCTGCGTCGGCCACCGCAGCGAAGTCGCCGAGAAGAACGCCTACATCACCCGCCAGGTGATCGGCGAAAGCATCATCATCGTGCGTGGCCGCGACGACGTGCTGCGCGCGTTCTACAACGTCTGCCCGCACCGTGGCCACCAGTTGCTCGAAGGCAGCGGCAAGGCCAAGAACGTCATCACCTGCCCGTACCACGCCTGGGCCTTCAAGCTCGACGGCGAGCTGGCCCACGCCCGCAACTGCGAGAACGTCGCCAGCTTCGACAAGGACAACTCCAGCCTGGTGCAGCTGCGTGTCGAAGAGTACGCAGGCTTCCTGTTCATCAACATGGACAACGACGCCGCGCCCGTGGAAGACCAGCTGCCAGGCCTGCAAAAGCGCATGCGCGAAGCCTGCGCGGTGATCGACGACCTGCACCTGGCCGCACGCTTCGTCAGCGACACCCCGGCCAACTGGAAGTCGATCGTCGACAACTACCTGGAGTGCTACCACTGCGCCCCGGCCCACCCCGGTTTCTCCGACTCGGTGGACGTTGGCCAGTACAGCCACAGCCTGCACGGCAACTGGACCCTGCAGTACGGCCTGGCCAAACCTTCGGAGCAGTCGTTCAAGTTCGATGAATCGGTCAAAGACCCCTCCTTCGCCGGCTTCTGGGCCTGGCCGTGCACCATGTTCAACGTGCCGCCAGGGGCCAACTTCATGACCGTGATCTACGAGTTCCCGGTCGATGCCGAAACCACCCTGCAGCATTACGACGTGTACTTCCTCAACAAGGACATCACCGAAGAGCAGCAGAAGCTGATCGACTGGTACCGCGAAGTGTTCCGCCCGGAAGACCTGCGCCTGGTCGAGAGCGTGCAGAAGGGCCTGAAATCCCGCGGCTACCGTGGCCAGGGCCGGATCATGGTCGATGCCCAGCGCAGCGGCGTCAGCGAGCATGGCATTGCCCACTTCCACAACCTGATCGCCGTCGCCCACCTGGACGACTGAACCACCCCCGTTAGCTGTCCCGCCCCGCGCCAGGGCCTGGCGCGGGGCTTCGTTGTCGAGGTATGCCATGGCCAAACAATACGAAATGTTCAAGGTGCGCGTGACCGACGTGGAGCAGGCTACGCCGCAGATCAAGCGCTTTACCCTGGCCCGCAGCGACGGCGCCGCCCTGCCCGCTTTCACCGGCGGCAGCCACGTCATCGTGCAGATGCAGTCGGCCTGCGGCAGCCAGTTCAGCAATGCCTATTCGCTGATGAGCGACCCGCGCGCACTGTCCAGCTACCAGATCGGCGTGCGCCTGGAAGAGCAGTCCAAGGGCGGCTCGGCGTTCATGCACCAGCAGGTCGAAGTGGGCAGCGAGCTGACCATCTCCACCCCCAACAACCTGTTCGCCCTCGACCCCGGCGCCGGCCGCCATGTGCTGATCGCCGGCGGCATCGGCATCACGCCGTTCCTGGCGCAGCTGCATGAGCTCGAAGGCAGCAGTACGCCCTACGAGCTGCACTACGCCTTCCGCGCGCCCGAGCACGGCGCCTTCCAGGGTGACCTGCAAAGCGGCCCCCATGCCGACAACACGCGGTTCTACATCGACAGCCTCGACCGCAAGCTCGACCTGGCCGCCCTGTGCGCCGGCCTTGCCGACGATGCCCACCTTTACGTATGCGGGCCCAAGCCGCTGATCGACGCAGTGATCGCCACCGCCGCCGCCGCCGGCATCGCCGAGTCACGGGTGCACTGGGAACAGTTTGCCGCAGCAGCACCGGCCGCAGGCGCCGCCTTCACCGTGGTGCTGGCCCGCTCCGGGACCGAGCTGCACGTCGAGGAAGGCATGACCATCCTCCAGGCCATCGAAAAATCCAAGGCCGCCAAGGTCGAGTGCCTGTGCCGCGAAGGTGTGTGCGGCACCTGTGAAACGGCGATTCTCGAAGGCGAGGCCGAGCACTTCGACCAGTACCTGAGTGATGAGGAAAAGGCCGCGCAGCAGACCATGATGCTCTGTGTGTCGCGGGCAAGGTCGGCACGCCTGGTGTTGGACCTCTAGTACGGGCACAGAAGGATAGCGGCCTGCGATCGCAGGCCGCGGCTACCTGATAGTTTTGCCAGTTGTGCCCTGACCTTGGCGGTTCTACCTTTGGCCTGTCGCAGTCATCAATAGCCAGAGCTCGCCATGCCAACCTCAAGTCCCCCCCGCCCCATGACGACCTTGCTGGCGACGAACACGCCTGGGTCGGTGCTGCGGTACCTTGCCGATCGGCAACCAAAGACGATCTCTTACACTGCCTTCGGCCACCGGCTGCCTGGTTTGGCGTCAAGCCTTGGGTTCAACGGCCAGTACCTCGATCAACTAAGTGGCTGTTACCTTCTAGGCAATGGCTACCGGGTATATCACCCTCTATTCATGCGTTTTAATTCGCCGGACAGCCTCAGCCCATTCGGGGCCGGAGGGGTGAATGCATACGCCTATTGCGCAGCAGACCCGATCAATCGGACTGACCCTACTGGGCATATGTTCAGGCTGTTCAAGTTCCTTACACGTACTGGCAGCCAAGAGATGTCGAACGTAGTCGCGAATTCTCAGCATGACCCGCAGCTACCATCCTATGAGTACTGGGAGCGTGTTCATCCAGAACGAATGACCCCTGCCAATCCTAAAGCCGACAAGAAGAGAGAGCGCAAGATTCAAAACCTCAGCGACCGAATCGCCCGACTTGAGGTAAAGCGAGATACGTATACCGGGGCAAGGGCGGATCCCGTTTACTACGGGATACAGATCACCAACGCATCCAATAAGCTCCAACGCCTCGTAGCTGAACGCCCCAAATTGACGAACCCACATCTATACACAGACGAACAAGCTCAATCTCACCGGGCAACCTTCGGCTATTTCTACAGAGAGAACGTCAACAGGCTACCGGACTACGCCTCTGTAATCAGGGAAAGTCAATCAACAACAGAAGAATCAGCACCGCCAGCCTGCGCCCCGTAAACCTGATCGCTCGTGGCAGTGGCGTGAAGGCGTCGGTCCGTCGGTACGATTTGAGCTGCGACCAGCGGTGGCCCCGTTCCGAATTCACTTTGCGGAACTCCTGCCCTGCCTTGGCGCTCTCAACAACATGCAGTAATACCCTTGGTCTTACCGTCGCGGAGGATTCACCATGCGCCACTTACTGCTTGTTCCCTCGCTGCTGCTTCTGCTGCCTGCCGGTGCCGCCCTGGCCAAGGTCGATGCCGGTGATGTCGCCACCTCCGCGGGGATCTCCGCGTCGCTCTACTCGACCTTCAAGGACGACAAACGGATCATCCCCGCCCAGGACGAGCTGACCGCCTTCATCGCCAGCGGCGGTGCCATCCGTGGCGCTTACCTGGAGTCGGCGTTGGCGCAGGCACGCCAGGCCAACCCAGGCCTGCAGGCCAGCGACGAGGAACTGGCCAGGGCGCTGCTGTCGCAGGATGACCCGGTCGCGCATCACTGACCTGCACCTGCAAAGGGGCCGCTCTGCGGCCCAATCGCCGGCAAGCCGGCTCCCACGCTCGAGGTGGGGACAACTGTCCAACTGTAGGAGCGGCCTTGTGTCGCGAAAGGGCCGCAGCGCGGCCCCAGGATTTCAGCGTGAAAACAGAAATCGCCGGGGCTGCTTTGCAGCCCTTTCGCGACACAAGGCCGCTCCTACAGCGGACGTGCAAACTCGTTGTATGGGGTTTGCCGGCGGTTGCGCCTTTCAGGCAAACGCTGAACAGGCCTCGCGCATGACCTGCCAGGTTCGCGCATCCGCCGGCACCAGATGCTCGATGCGCAATGACTCGACCGTAATGTCCTGAGGCATGCCAAAGGTAGTGAAGGTCGACATGAAGGTCAGCTCGCCCTGTGGCGACGCCAGCCGCGTCAACAGCAGCGGCGGCAATACGCCTTGGGCAGGTTCAAGCTCGCCTGGCAGCGCCATCTGCGCCAGGCGCTTTGCCAATACCGGATTGCTCAGCGACTCCTGACGGGCACGGTGCCAACCCACCGCACGAATCTCTTCGGCATTGAGCAAATGCTCACCCAGCCCGCCGGGCGCAAACAGCATGGCCAGCATGTTCAACCCTTCCACCTGCGACGGCGGCAATCCGAGCAAGGCAAACAGCGCGGCCGTCGCACTATTGGCCGCCAGCACGTCCCAGTTACCGTCGATGACGATTGCCGGTGCGGGGTTGTTGGCCTGCAACAGGTGCTCCATGGCATCGCGCACGGCCGCCAGCGCCGGGGCATCCAGTGGCGAGGCCTGGTAACGCGGCGCAAGGCCCGCGGCGAGGAACACCTCGTTGCAGCGCTCCAGTGGTGCATCCAGCGCGCTCAGCAAGGCATGCAGGGTGGCAATGCCTGGCCGCGCCCGACCGGTTTCGATACAACTGAGGTGACGCTGCGAAACACCGGCACGCAGGGCCAACTGCATCTGGCTGAGCCCGGCCTGGCGGCGCAACTGGCGCAGCGGCGAACCTGCGGTGGACGTTGGCCGGGTGGGGTGAAAGGTGGAAATGTCCATGGGCTGAGCCTGCGAATGTTCAGGTGAGTCGTCCATGACCTCTGAGGTCATTGCTGGGCTGGGACCCTATCACTAGTGTTCGGGCATCGAAACCACCTCGGAGCTCCCACCATGCGCAAACCCTGGCTGGCACTCGCCACCCTGATCGCCTTGACCCTCTACACCTGCTGGACCATGGCCCATGCCGAACAATCGTTGCTGGCCTTCGGGCTGCAACTGATCAGCAGCCCGGACACTCTGCAGGTGGTCATCGACCTGTACCTGATGGCGGCGCTGGCCTGCCTGTGGATGTGGAGCGATGCCCAGCGCCATGGGCGCCCGGGGCGCAGTGTGCTGCCCTACTGCCTGCTGACCCTGGTGTTCGTTTCGATCGGCCCGCTGCTGTACCTGGTCGTGCACGGGTTCAGAGGCCATCGGCCATGATCACGGTGTTCGCCGCCAGTGTGTTGCTGCTGTTCCTCAAGATGCTGGCGATCTCCTGCTACCAGGGGTATTACCGCTTGCGTCACCTGACCTTCGTCAACGCCGAGGATGCCGCCGTGCTGGGCCGCACGGCCGCGGCCCAGGAGCGCCCCGAAGTACGCCGCGCCGCCCAGGCCTGGGCCAATGACCTGGAGAACATCCCGCTGTTCTTCGTGCTCGGCGGCCTGGCAATCACCCTGCACACACCTGAGCTGCCGACCATGATGTTGTGCGCATTGTTCACCGCTGCCCGGCTGGCCCATACCCTGGCCTACCTGGCGGCCTGGCAACCCTGGCGCACACTGGCATTTGCCGTTGGCCTGGGCTGCCTGCTGGGGCTGGCCGGGATGATCGCCGCCCGCCTGTGCTAGCGCTGCCGCGCCAGCAGGAAGGCGCCCAGCCCCAGCACCGGCAAAGCCGCGCCCAGCAACGCCACGCCCGCCCAGCCGAAGTGCGCATACACCCCGCTGGCCAGCGCCGAACCCACGGCCCCGCCCAGGAAGATGCTGGTCATGTACAGCGCATTGAGGCGCCCGCGGCTGGCGGGGTCGAGCGCATAGACCTCGCGCTGGCCGATTACCATGTTCATCTGCACCGCAAAGTCCAGCAGCACCCCGGTCAACCCCAGGCCGATCACGCTCATGCCCGGCGTGGTCAGGCCCAGCAGCAAGGCCAGCGGCGCCAGCCCCATTGCCAGCAACGACGCCTGTCGGCCATGCCCGGCATCCGCCAGGCGCCCGGCCAGCGGCGCGGCCACCGCACCTATGGCACCGACCAGGGCGAACAACGCGATCTGGCTTTGCGACAGGCCATGCTCTGCGGCCAGGGCCAGCGGCACCGCTGTCCAGTACAGGCTGAAGGCGGCGAACATCAGCGCCTGGTACAGCGAGCGCTGGCGCAGCAAAGGGTAGCGGCGCAACAGTACCAGCAGCGAGGCCATCAGCCCGGCATAGCTGGCCTTGTGCTCGGGCTCCCGGCGCGGCAGTGTCAGGGCCAGCAACAGGATGATCGCCAGCATCACCCCCGCCGCGCCGATGAACACCATGCGCCAGCCGAAATGATCGGCCACCAGGCTCGACAACGGCCGGGCCAGCAGGATGCCCAGCAACAGGCCACCCATGATGTTACCCACCACCCGGCCGCGCTGGTGCTCGGGCGCCAGGTGCGCAGCCAGCGGCACCAGCATCTGCACCGCCACCGAACTGAAGCCGATGAGCAAGGCATAGGCCAGGAACAGCTGGCCCTGGCCATGGCCGCTGTTGCCGGCCAGCAGCAGGCTGACGGTCGCCAGCACTGCGGTGGCGATCATCAGCTTGCGGTTTTCCACCAGGTCAGCCAGCGGCACCAGCAACAGCAGCCCGAGGGCGTAGCCCAGCTGGGTCAGCGAGACGATCCAGCTGGCGTGCGCAGCGGACAGGCCCAGGTCAGGCGCGATCAGCCCGACGATGGGCTGGGCGTAGTAGATGTTGGCGACGATGGCGCCGCAACAGAAGGCCAGCAGCGTCACCAGGGCGCGGCTCAGGCCGGGCGCTGACGGCTGGGCGACAGCGACGGAAGCATTCATGGGGGTAGCCTCGCTAAACGATGGAGAAGTGCGGGCATGGTGCCGGGAAGCAGCGAGCGGCAGAATCCATCGGCAACGCAACAAGGCTTTGCGCCCTGCGCAACGGCTAGCGCGTCAGCAAGCGCTCGCAGAACGCAACGAACGCCTTCACCCGCCGCGACCCTCGGTGGTTGGGCAGGTATAGCGCGTTGATGGTGGCGCTGGCAGCGCCCGGGCTCACCTGCCAGTCGGCGAACAGCCGTTGCAGGCGCCCGGCCGCAACATCCTCGCGCACCAGCCAGTCGGCCAGCAGCGCCACGCCGCTGCCGGCGATGGCGGCCTCGCGCAGCAGGTCGGCGTTGGCGCTGCGCAACGGGCCGGTAACGTCCAGCTCCAGGCGCTGTTCACCTTGCTGCAAACGCCAGGGCCGGGCCGACTGGCCATAGCGAAAGCGCAGGCAGGCGCGGGTGCTCAGTTGCCGTGGGTCGTCCAGCGCGGGGCCTTGTGCCACATAGGCCGGGCTGGCCACCAGCCAGCGCTCGAACTGGCCCAGCCGACGACACACCAGCTCGTCGCTGGGTGCGGGTTCGCCGAGACGGATGGTCAGGTCATAGCGGCCATCGAGCAGGTCATCGAAGCGGTCGCTGAGGTCGATGTCCAGTTCCAGGCCTGGATGGCGGGCCAGGAAGGCGCCCAGGTGCGGGGCGACCACCCGCCGGCCGAACTCCACCGGCAGACACAGGCGCAGCACGCCGACGGGCTCCTCGCCACGGTCGGCGACGCTGGCATCGGCCTCGGCCAAGGCTTCGAGGATGTCGCGGGCACGCTGGTAGTAGGCGGCCCCGGCCTCGGTCAGGCTGACCTGGCGGGTCGAGCGGTTGAGCAAGGTGGCGCCCAGTTCGCTCTCCAGCGCATCGACCAGGCGCGTCACCGACGAGGTCGCCACCCCAAGCCTGCGTGCCGCGGCGGAAAACCCCTGGGCCTCGACGGTCGCGATGAACACCTTGAGCGCCAGCAGCTTGTCCATGGCAGTTTTCCTTGGGGCAAAGTCAGGAACCTTCCTACAATCAGGCCCTGGAATCAACCACGGACGCGCCCTCCATGCCTGACAACCTGTTCACCGCCCTGCCCGCCCTCGACCCACAGGCCAGCGAGCAGTTCGACGACCTGCTGCAACGCCCGGGCCTGCGCATCGAGCGCATCGTCTCCAGCGGCCAGGCCAGCCCGCCGGGCTTCTGGTACGACCAGGACGAAGGCGAGTGGGTGGTGGTGCTCAGCGGCAGCGCCGGGTTGCGCCTTGAGCACGAGACCGAGCCCCGTGTATTGCGCCCGGGCGACCACCTGGATATCCCGCCGCACTGCCGGCACCGGGTCGAATGGACCGAGGCCGGCGTGGCCACCGTGTGGCTGGCGGTGTTCTACCGCGGCTGAACCAAGGCGACCGGGGCTGGCGCGGCCTGCAGCCGATAGAAGCGCCACGGCAGCAACACGGCGGCCACGGCCAGGCCGCTGGCGAAACCGACCCACACCCCCACCGCACCCAAGGAGGAATGGAAGGCCAGCCAGTAACTGAGCGGCAGCGCCAGCAACCAGTAGCTGACCATAGTCACCCCCACCGGCCAGCGGTAGTCCTGCAGCCCGCGCAAGGCCCCCAGCGCGGTGGACTGCAGGCCGTCGGCCACCTGCATCGCGGCCACCACCACGAACATCGGCACAGCGATGGCGACCACCTGCGGGTCGTCGCTCATGGCCTCGGCGATGCGCCGGCCAAACAGCACCAGCAGCACGGTGGCCAGCAGCATCCATGCGGTAACGCTGACGAAGGTGGCGCTGCCGATGGCCCGGATGCGGGCGCTCTCACCACGGCCCTGGGCCTGGCTGATGCGGATGCTCACTGCCGCCGCCATGCCCAGCGGCAGCATGTACAGCAGCGCGCCGATCGAGTGCACCACCTGGTTGGCCGCCAGTGCGGCGTTGCCCAGCCAGCCGAGCATCCAGGCGGCGATCACCACCGCGCCGGCTTCGGCCAGGTAACCCATGCCCAACGGCCAGCCCTCGCCGAACAGCGTGCGCCAGCGCAAGCCGTGCCCGCGCGGCAGCTGGCGATAGCGCGCCAGCGACGGTGCCAGGCACCAGTAAGCCAGGGCCAGCAGCAGCGCCAGCGACTCGGCGAGCACCCCGGCGATCCCCGCCCCCACCAGCCCCAGCGTCGGCAGGCCGAAATGGCCATGGATCAGGCCGTAGCTCAGCGGGATGTTGAACAACACCGCGCTCATCACCAGCCATACCGCCACCCACGGGCGGCCAATGGCTTCCAGCACGTCCTTGAACACCACGATCAGGCAGTAGGGGATCAGGAACACCGCCATGGCCTGCCAATAGGGGGTCAGCAGCGCCACGTCCGGCAGAGGCACGCCCAGCCACTGCAGCAGCGGCAAGGCGGCCAGCATCGCCAGGCAGCCCAGGGTACCGATCAGCAACCCGTAGCCAAGGCCTGCGCGCAGGGTGCGCGCCACTGTCGCCGGGTCATCGGCGCCGAAGGCATGGCCGACGCGCACACTGAGGGTGGCGAGCATGCCATAGAGCCCCGCATGGAAAATCAGCCCGGCGCTGCTGGTCAGTGCCACGCAGGCCAGCACCACGGTGCCGAGCGAGGCCAGCAGCACGGTGTCGGTCAGGCTGATCAGCTCGGCAGCGGACAGGCCCAGCACCAATGGCAGGGCCAGGCGCAGCAAGCCTGGCAGCTCGGCAAGCCAGGAAACGGCGCTGTGCTTTACAGAAGCAGTCACGGTGAATACCTCGAATTGACATACGCCGCGTATGCTAATGCCATTTATTGACATACGCAACGTATGCTAATTTGCACGGCATCGCTTTCAGTTGGAGCCAGCCATGCCCACCTCTCGCCGTAGCCGTGCCGCCATGAGCGCGGACACCACCGAACGGCTGATCGCCGTTGCCCGTCGCCAGTTCACCGAGAAAGGCTTCAGTGCCGTGGTCATGGACGACCTGTGCGCCGAAGCCGACCTGACCCGTGGTGCCCTGCATCACCATTTCGGTGGCAAGGCCGGGCTGTTCACCGCGGTGGTGCAGAGCTTGCTCGATGAGATCAACCAGGCGCTGGATGTGCGCTACGCCACCCATGAAGACCCCTGGGAGGGGTACATCGACACCTGCCTGCACTACTACGACCTGCTGCGCGACCCGGCCCTGCGACGCATCCTGCTGCAAGATGCGCCGGGGGTGCTGGGCCTGCGCCTGCGCGAGCTGGAAGAGGCCAGCTATATCGGGCCCATGGCCCAGGGGCTGGTGGAGTTGCAGGAGGCCGGGCGGTTGCGGGCGTTTGACGCGGTGGCCATGGCGCATCTGATCAATGGGGCCATGGGCGATACCGGGATCTGGGTGGTGGCCCAGGATGATCCGCAGGCGGCGGCGGAGCGGGTCAAGGGGGCGCTGCGGTGTTTGCTGGAAGGGTTGCAGTGTTGAGGGGGTGAGTTGGGGCGGCCAGGTGCTTGCCGAAGGTTTTGCAGCGCCTATGAGATCGAGCGCCGCCCGCGCGGCGCATCGCTGGCAAGCCAGCTCCCACATCTGTTTCGGGCCAATTATGCCTGTGAAGGTACCGCTGCCCGCCTTGGTGCATGCCTCAAGTCAGGTGAGGCGCCAGTAGTGCCCACCTCAATACCGAGTCGAACCAACAAGGCGTACAGCGATGAAACAACAGGAGTAACTGGCCCGAAACAGATGTGGGAGCTGGCTTGCCAGCGATGCGCCGC